>JADKJT010000036.1 GCA_016720905.1 Gemmatimonadaceae bacterium
CTGGTGGCTGCGGTGGCATTGGTGTTCCCGTTGGTCTGGGACTCCCTCATCCGTCTATCTGGGGCGTGCGTGGCCTGGAGGGATGGGCGCTGACGTTGCCGGCGACATTCCTGGGGGCATTCTGCTTTGTTAAGCCCCGGAACTGTACGGTCATCATCTGGTTGGGTGATGTATTCGACCGAACCGATGTCAGAAACATGACCGTCGCCCTGGGCGCCTGACCCGGTTTACCCCCTGTACAGTAGTTTCGCGCACCCATCGATGCGGTCAGCGCACCAATCCTACTCGCCTGCATTCCGTCATGTCGTCCGACGCAACTTTCGAGTATCCAGACCACGTGCCGACGACGAGTTCTCCGACTCGTCGTCGGTCACGAATAGCGCCCGGCTGTGTTCGCGACCACGCGCGAGCCCGTGAACCTCACGGTCACGCAACTTACGATGTGCGCGCGCCGGAGTCGTCCGCGTTTCGGCCGCCTACATCGATGGTCGTCTGGTGGCGCGCAAGACTCGGCGCCTGAAGATACCTTGCACGGCTGGTGGACTTGCATCGGTTCGACGTCCCCGTGCGGCCTGCCTCTTTGCTTTCGAGGAGGCGCCGGGGCTGCAGTGTCGGCTCGTTCGCCCTGGTGCCCGCGCACTTCACTCGAGGCGGACGCGCACGCGTCGGAACCATGGAAGGCCAAGTGCCCGCCTACGAGGCGATGGCCGACGACGACGATGACGATGATGACGACCTGATGCGATGGACGGTGAGGACGACGACGGCGAAGATGACACGATGCCGTTCGAGACCATCCTCCTCGGGCATATCTGTTGCGGGTTGAAAAGGATCGGCAACATCCTGAGGAACTCTGCCTGGAAGCTGTCCGATATTCTGCAGCGCATCCGTTTATTACCCACGGCGCCGAGTCACTGGAAGACGCGGACCGGAAGGCGATCGACGACTTGCTGGGATCGTTGCAGCGACAGCGGCGTTCTGTAACCGCCCAACGCGTCGTCAGGCGTGTCGAGCGTCGCGGCCATCCAGTGCAGACGCTTCCGGAGATGGGGGACACGTACATCGCGCGGCGCCGCGCCACGTCGCCGCCGAAGACCACCAGCAACGTCTCCGGCACCACTGCAGGGACCACGTCGATGTCGGCGCGCGCACACCGCGGCATCAGCATTTCGTGTGCGGCTGACAACACGGTCGGCCCAGCCGAACACATGCCCCGCGATGTCGTAGGGAGCGATGCTGCCGCGCACGGCACTCCAGTCGTGGTGAAATGGCAGCGCCGCGCCGTGATCAATCAGCCAGCATGCCACGACGCACATGATATTGGGATTCGACGGCGACCGATCGAGATTCTGCACCAGCACGTCCAACCAGAGCACCGACGCCGCCACCTCGAGGCGGGACGCGTTCGTACTCGGGTCGTGAGATTTGCGCGCCGCCTCCAGAAGCTCGAACCCCACATTGACGCCGACGCTGGCGTCCAGCAGGTCACGCAACTCATCGCTTGACATCCGCCGACGGCACGCGTGGTGGCGGCGTCACCATGGCGCGCGAGCGGGAACGGCCAGCGAGAGCCAGTCGGCCAATTCGGCCACGATGAGTTCCGCAATGAGCGCCGGGATACCTGCGCCGCGCCGGCAGCTTGGCGAACCGCCACAAACCGTCCGTCGTTTCGACGACCACGGGAGACGATGAGCCGTGACGTTCCCGGCGCACGACTATGCGGTTGGACTGCACGGTTCGCATCGGCTTCACGGATTGATCCCGAACGGCTGTTTCCACCAGCGGCGGTGTCTCCAGCGGCGGCCCGCCTTCCGCAGGTCGGCTACAGTTTGGGGCGCTCACCAGCACGCGGCTCTCGGCTGCCGGACCGCGCGATTTGCCGCCATGACCGCGCGCTGCAATCCCCTGCCGATCTCTCCCAGCTGCTCGTCGAACGCCGAGAGGTTGCCGCAACTCCTGGCCCGGGGCGATCACCTGCGCGGCATCGGCGGTGACGCGTTCCGGCGCCGCCGTAGGCCGCTCCCTTGAGCAGCGCAATCAGCGTGGTGGGGTCGCCAGCAGCACCCGTTCACTCAATGCCGCTTCCAGCAGCGACGGATCCGCCTCGAGCGCGGCAGAAAAGAACGCTTCGCCGGGGAAGGAACAGCACCACGAATTCCGGTGATTCGGGCAAATTGCGCCCAGCACTGCTTCGCCGCGAGGCGCTGCACATGCGGAGTTAGCGGCGTGCGCGGTGAGATAAGTCGCGCCGCACGCGATCATCCGACGCGGCCGATGCTCGAGGTACGCCGCGAGGCGCCCCGGCGTCCACCACCCAGCCGCTCGCCGCCTGGCAGGCAACGACCAGATCGGCCGTTGCACACCGTCGTCATTGCGCACTGACCTGCGGCCCGAAATCACAATAGCCAACATGCCCGCGAGTTCTAAAGACACGCCGGAGCTGCAACTCGCCCCACTGGCCGCGGACGGTCGGCGCACGCAGGGCCTGCGAAAGCCGTTGTGTCTCCACCGCGCAGCGACTCGCTGACCAAGGGACGGCGTCGAGTCGTTCCCCGATGACGCCGGTCGCATGTGCCTGCGCTGCGCCATTCCGTGCCAGCTGTTCGTCGTACGGAACGAAAGCGTCTCGCGGAATGGGTTTGAGCAAGTCGGCCGTTGCCGTGGGCGTCCGGTCAGGCTTGCGCTTCCACTTCCTGCCGCACCAGTGCCTCGCGCACCGAAAGCTTATGTCCGCGCGCAATGGCGTCGGTCTCGAGGCGCGCGCGCGACTTTCGCCCGCCAGCATGCGTCGCTGCTGACGCTTGGTCAGAGCGCACCAACGCCGCTGACGCCGACGATCAATGCCAGCATCACCATGCCAACATCCGTGTCCACGACGGGTCCACGCGGATCCACCATTCCTACCGCGCCCTTCGGCTTCACGGCCGATGTGCCCCAACCACGGAAGCGCCATCCGCAACGCCGTTCCCGACCATCAACGTGTGACCTTCGTTCGCCCCAGCACCCGGTACGTGCGGTCGGCGTGCCGTTCGCTGCGGCCTCCACGATTCGCGGCGGTGCGATGGGATCAAGCGCGACTGATGAACATGATGGGCGGGGCATTCGACCGCCCCACCGCCGAGCCACCCGCAAGGCAAGCGACGGCGGTGATCTGCTGGGGTCGCTGTTGCCAATCGGGCGGCAACCCCGGCTCCAATCGAGTGCCCCAGCACGTACCGCGCGCCTGTTCACGCGATACTCCGATCGCTTCACCGCCATCAGGCTGTCGAAATTGCCGGTGATACGCCGAACGGACGTGGTAAGCGATACCCGATGGTGTTGCGCGGCCAGGGCCAGGGTCGCAATGACGCCCTGTCCACTGGGCATCGATAAACATGTTCTCGTCACCACCGGCACCATGCAGCGCAATGAGCACCGGCACCGGAGTCCCCGATGTTGCGGCGGCGGCAGGTGCCACGATGCCCAGCGGAATCAGCACGCCATTCGCGCCGCCGGAACACACTGCTGGTTGATGGTGCGACGAGTGCTGTCATCAAGCGATGCCGCGGCGTACGCCTTGTCCAGTCGCAGGTACGCGGCACCGAGGTCGGCCCGCGTCACCGCCGCTCCGGTGAGCGCTGGCGGCGTCACCGCTGACTGTGCAACGGCGCGGCAGGCTGTAAGGGCTATCGCCAGCAGCATCGCCCCCGTGACGGCCAAACCTCTATTCTGCGTCCGCAATCCGATCGCCATGTCGCGAGAATGGTTCAAACGGGGAACAGGCCATCAATGGAGGTACCGCTCGCCGGTGTCGTAACAGAAAGTCATCACGCGCACCGGGAGGCATGTCCGGCAATGCCTGCTGCCCGACAGCGGCCAACGACGCACCACTGGAGATGTGATGAAAATGCCTCCTCTACGTACCGCACGTTGCGGTATACAGAAAGGCGTCCTCTTCGGAAACCTGAATGGTCCCGTTTAAAGTGTCCCGATGCAGGTTGGTTAGGATGAAGTTCGGACCGATGTCCTAGGAATGCGGTGCGGACCGAGTGCCCCTGATGATTGGTGACTTCACCGGTTCCACCGCAAGAGTCGGCATGGACGGAAAGTGCTGTTTGAGCACTTCGGAGGACGCGGTGAAATGGCAATCCGTACCGACTCCGGTAATCAGGTAGTCGATCCCTTCCGGAAAATCGTCCACGATTTCCCCGCGCCGTCGTGGTGGCATGGGCACGGATGTTTGCGGGATTGTCGAACTGCTGCAGCATCCAGGCACCGGGGAGTCTGCGCGAACAGCACGTTCGCTCGTTCGATGCACCCTTTCATCCCCAGCTCGCGGCGTCAGGTCGAACGCGGCGCCGTAGGCTGCCGCTGATGCGGCGACGCTCAATCGACATCGACTCGGGCATCACCAGCACCAATCGCTGCCCCTTCACCGCGGGCCACCATCGCCAAACCAATGCCGGTATTCCCGGACGTCGGCTCGATGATCACGCTGTCCCCGGTCAGCAGGCCACGCTGTTCGGCGTCTTCAATCATCGCCAGCGCAATGCGGTCCTTGATGCTGCCCCCCGGATTGGCCCGTTCGAGCTTCATCCACACTTCCACCCGCGGGTCGAAAAGGCGCTGCAATCGGACGTGTGGTGTGCGACCGATGGTCTCGAGAATCGTATTGGCACGCATTGGGATGGCTCCGAGGAAAGGCGGTGGATACCGCAGTGGCGATCCAGATATGAAACTCGGGGCCGTCGTCGGTCGGGCGGCGGGCTACGGTGCTGTTGAACTGTGACCGAGCGCGGCGGAACGGACGCCGTCAACCAGACGTTGCCGCCGATGATGGACCCTTCACCAACCACGGTATTTCCGCCCAGAATCGTCGCGTTGGCGTAGATGACCGCATCATTCTCGACGGTCGGATGTCGCTTGCGGTTGGCCAGATGCTTGCTGACCGCCAGCGCACCGAGGACACCTGATAGATCTTCACGCGCTCGCCGATCACGCTGGTTTCCCCGATCACGATACCCGTCCCGTGATCGATGGCAAACGAGGCGCCAATCTGCGCCCGGGATGGATGTCGATACCTGTTTCCCGGTGAGCCCATTCCGACAGCAGGCGCGGCGCCAATGGCACTTTCAGGACATATAGCTCGTGCGCCAATCGATGGACCGCCGTGGCCAGAAACCCGGATACGCGAGTATCACTCGTCGAGACTCTCGGCGGCCGGATCGCCGGCGTGAATCGCCTGCGCATCCGTGCGCAGCAGGTCGTCCACCGCGGGCGGGCGTTCCAGGAACGCCCGGACGATGCGCGCCGCGTCGGGCACCAGCGGGCCAATGGCCATTGCCAACACCTGCTCCACCCGCACCGCATCCCGCACGGACGTTCAAGCCGCATTCAGCGTCAACGCCGGCAAACTGCGGGAACAACAGGGCCAGTGCGCGCTGAATAAACTCCTCGGCCAGCGCTCGAATCGGGCGTTCGGTGCCGGACACCGGCGTTCCGCCGCCAGACGATCGACAAATGCGGACCAGCGTGAATCAGTCATGGTGTCACAGTCGCCTAGTGGTCGACACGGTCGCGCGCGACGTCGGCACGTACCCGTGCATGCCGATGCTTGCAAGTCCGCGTTCCGGATGACCCGCCGATACCAAGCGGCAGCCTGCGGCCGGGGCCAGTTGGTATCCCCTTCAAACGCGTCCGTGCGCGTGAAGAGTTCCAGGTGAGCCGCGCCGCCCGTGCGACGAGACAGTTGCCAATCCTCGTCGCAGCGTGCGCGACGAGAGATAGTTGGGCATGCCACAACACCACCAGATCGTACTGCGGGCGCAACGGCGGTGCATCCAGATCCTCGATGCCACCCAACTGCAGTCCGCGTCGCGCCCGTATCGCGTCACCGCGTACGCGCTCGGGTCCACGCCGTCATAGTGCACCGTTGGACGCAATCGCGCCAATTGTGGTCGCCACTGCCCTCGCCGCATCCCACGTCCAGCACACTGCGCACCGGTCGACCCCGGCACCCATTCGGCCATGCGCAGGACAAACTCCCTTGCCGACGCAGTTCGGGCGGTGACTTCACGCGATGTTGCGGATGGCGATACCACTTGTCGAAGTACGCCTTGTCGTAGTGCGACGTCAGAGGATCCCCCAGAAGCCGCGATCGATATCAATAGCAAATCGCCAGGCGCCGTTGCGCAATCCGCGCGCCACATCAATCCGCAGCAGGTCGAAGAAGAACAGCGCAAACCAGGCGGAAGGCCACACGCCGGACTCGCGTGATGACACACCTGGAATACCGCTGGCTGTCGCCGTCACTTGCCCGTACGGTGCCAGGGTAATATGCCCCGGCGCCTTGCCGTAACGGCCCAATGGAATGGTGGGCCCCCGAACGGGTTGCCGCACTTCGAGCCGCTGCGAGACATATCCGCGCGTCGCAAACGACCCGGCGTCGTACCCTGGCGCCGACCACGGACCACCCGGAAACACCAACCACTGCGGGGCAAGGTCTCGGCCTCCGGCCACACCACCCTGCGTCAGCGACACGATGGCGCGATCATGCGCGAGCGGACGTTGCACCAGCAACTGTCCCTGCGCCCGTGCCACGCGAGGCGCGACCGGTTGGTTGCCGATTCCCGTGCCCGCGTAACCGCCAATCGATGCGCTCAGCGACCACAGTCCACGCGTCTGATGCGCGTCGCCCGGAATCCAACCGCCGGTGCCGCGCAGTTCCGCACGCACGCCGCGCAGCCGCCAGGCCGGCACCACGGGTTCAAAATGTCCGCTCCACGCATGAGCCGTGAGTGTGACCGGTGCGTCCGTCTCGTACGCCACACGCAGTGTGAACGGATCAAGCGGTGAGCGGCGGAACGCCAGGCCCGCCGCCCGCATATCCACCTGCTGGGTGTAATCGCTTCCGAACGCCAGCGCGGCCAACGAGTTCGTGACGCCGCCGCGCTCCGGAACGGCCAGGTCGCGCACGTCGCGCTCGGCGAACAGTTGCAGCAGCGGTACCCGTCCAAACGCCGGTGCCCGACCGAGGGCCAGTTGGCCCTTCATCTGTTTGTCGTCAATGCCGTAGCGGCCGCGCGCGGACAGCAGCCAGCCCGCACCCCACCGACGTGACAGACCAACCCCCAACGACAAGCCCTCAGCGCGCGTGAAGCGGGCCGCATCGCTGATGCCTCGACCGGTCACGGCCGTGCGTGCAGGCCGAGCCAGCATGGCCGCACGCACGGCGGCTTCCGCCTGCACGCGCGCGCGGACGACGTCTTCGCTGGTGGCCACCTGAATTTCAGGCGGCAACACGTCACCACGCGATCGGTGAACGGATAGCGGCGCAACAGATCCGGCGACACCGAACTCCACCGCGGCAGGGCTTGCGTCGCGGCCAGGATGCGTTCGTTGACATCATAGTGGGACACTTCCCAACGACCACGCACGATGCCACGCACGGGAATGTCCATAATCGTCGAGCCGCGCGACACCTCCACATCCTGTCGACGCGGCAACCAGTAACGCTCGCGCACCAGGCCGTTCTCCAGCGTCACCACCAACGTCTCGATACGCTTGTCCAGAAGCGCCGCAGGCGTGAAGGTCATCGACAGTCGAACCACCGCAGCCGTTTCACGATCGAGAAACACCGAGCCGATCGCCGCGGCTGTAGTTCCGTCCCGCGGGCGGAAACGCACTTCGTCCACCACAATCTCGCGCCCCGGGATGCGCATGCGCACCGGACTCGCGCGCTGAAACTCGTACAACGACCGCGCGCTGGCTGCCAGGGGGTGCGGCACGTCCCTCACGTCCTGCCCATCACCCAGACGAATGCGATCGGGCAAGTTGTCGAGAATCACGCCGTAGCGGTCGCGGTAATAGCCGACATTGGCGGGCAACAATGTCGTGTCGCGCCGTCCGACCAGCTGCTGCGCACTGCGATTCGGTTGCCACCACGAAATGGTGAGCGCCAGTTCTTCGCTTTGCACCACTTTCGGCGGGATGATCACCCCTTCGCCCAACTGCGCCAGAAACGCCAGGAATCCGTGCGCATCGGCGTGATAGCTCAGCAGCGTGCTGTCGGCCAGTTGGAGACTGCGACGCTGCGTTGCCCGCTCGATCAGCGAATCCGCGCCCGCGTCGTTCCATGGCTCGCGTGAGGTCGGCGCGTTGCGCTGCGCGTTCGACTGACCGGGCATCATGATCGACCAGATCATGCACGCCACGACCGCCAAATATCCGGAACACCGCGAAGGACATTTCACGGGGAGCAAGCTAACCTTCGCTCACGGTAGCGGAGAGGAATCGGAGGCGACCAGCAGCGACCATCCGCGGTAGACCGAGGCTGACGTTGCGGCGTGTTGACGACCCACGAGCGCGAGATAGGCCCATCCGTATCGCCAGCCATCAGCAGATGTATCGGCACCCGGACGACGCGGGGCACGAAAGGGCCGACGGGCAATGACAACAGCGGACACCGTCGTAATGGTTCCTGAAGGACCGGTCAGCCGTACCCGTGCGCCCGCACGCAGCGACGACATCTCACGACGGGTTCGGAATTGAATGGCGAATAACGTATCGGCCGTCGCGGCGTCTCCTGCGGACTCCACTCGCGAAGACGGTTCTTCGCCCAGTGGCATGCGTCCTGTCAACGAGTCGGGCAACAGCTGAACCCGTCGATATCGGCTCACCAGCCACGTATCCAGCGCCGAGAGTGCCGCCGGATTGTTGCCCGACCGACGCGGCGACGGCTGCGCACCCGCGTCGCGCATCGTGCCGCTCCAGAATCGCCAATCCCGCGATGGCAATTCCCCTTCGCATGGATCCTTGCCTCTGTGCGGCTCCCCACGGTGTCAGCGCGTGCGGGGCGCGTGCGGCAGTTCCGTTGGAATCACCGTGTCGCGTCAATTCCCGGGGCCAGCACATCCAATCCTGCATGCATGGCCACGTCTTCGCGCATGGCATACCGCAACAGCGCCTCGTCCATCCGTGAACCTCGAGCATGCGCACCGTTGCCAATCGCGTGGCGACACCAACCCAGCGCGCCGAACCCACCTCGGCGCTCAGGCGGCGCGGAATCTGCGCGGACAACTGCTGCCGTAGGCGTGACTCGAGCGTCGCCACCGACGTGGTCGCCCACCCTTCTCTCGCAGGCCGGTCATGGCCACCAGATCCGCCGCCGCCACCAACGAACCAATCGTTGTCGACGGCCAATCGCGTGGAACACCCGACGGATCCCGCCATGCGGCATCGTCGAGCAAAACATCCGGCTGCATGCCGCCAGTTGCCGCGGATCCCGTGCCCTGTCGCCGTTCCAGGGTGCGCCCGGTCGGCGTGAGCCATCGCGCCGTCGTCAACCGCAACGACAACTCTGGCGACAAACGCACGACCCGCTGCACCACACCCTTGCCATACGTCGGTGCACCCACCAGCAGCGCCCGATCGTGCTCACGAAGGGCGGCGGCAATCACCTCGGCGGCGCTGGCCGTCCCGGCGTCCACCAGCACCGTCAGCGGCATGGTGGGCCATCGCGAACCGTGCGCCCGATACACCTGCGGCTTGGACCCTCCGCGTCCCGCCAACGACGCGACAATCACGTTCGGGGGCAGGAATAGCGCGGCGGCGTTCACGCCCTCTTCGAACAGCCCGCCACCGTTGCCTCGCAAATCCAGCACCAGCGATCGCGCACCGCGTCTGGTCAATGCAGTCACCGCGCCCTCCAACTCCGCCGTGGCGTGCTGCGTGATCGACGCCAGTCGCACGTAGCCCACGGAATCAGACAGGAGTCCCGCCTCGGTGACCGCCGGCGAATGCCAGGTGGCGCGATGCACCGTGACACGAATGGAGTCGCCGAGTGGTGCGCGCCAGAGCAGCAGTTCGGTGTGATTGCCCTGCACGCGACTGCTGTCGGCACCGGCACGAAGACGCGAATCGGTTATGGGAACGCCATTCCATTCCAGCACACGATCGCCTCGCCGGACACCGGCTGTGGCGGCCGGAGATCCTCGCACTACACGTCGCACACTCAGCAGCGCTCCCTGCAGACGCAGCGACATGCCCATCCCCTGACTCTCACCCAGCAATGCGCCGCGATAGCTCTTGTACCCTTCCGGCCGGAGCAGCGCGGCGTACGGATCGTGCAGCTCGCGCAGCATCCCCGAGACAGCGCGCCGAATCAGCTCCTCGCTGGGCAGCGAGTCCAATGCGTTCGCTCGCACCGAATCAATGGCGGTCGACAGCAATTGTCCGCCAATCCATTCGTCGCGGGCGCGTACACGATCGGCACCATATCGCGCACCCACGGCGAACACCGCCGCCAGAAGCGCGATGCCCACCGTCGCACCAGCCACCCGGAGCAGGGTAACCGAGCGCTTTCTGAGGGTTGGAGTCAGGTGATGTCGACATGTGCGGTGGCTGTGGTACCGATCAACTGCCCTGGTGATCCCGATCAACGGCACGTATTCCGATCAGCCTTGGTGCCAGCGTCCTGCGCGGCATACGCACGAGTGTCCACACCTGGAGACGCCAGCCTGTCTGAACGCTGTCTTTGAGATTCGTTTAACTGTATCAACGTTAACGACTTGAAGCCGAAAATGACCCGCGTTGGTTGGCCACTTCGCAATGGCACTGCTGATGCTCCATGCCTTGTCGACTGCCCGCGATGGCTGCGGGATACACACCAAGCGCTGGATCAGGAGGCACCATGTCAGTGATTCGTCGGACCCTTTATGCCGCGCCCGCCGCCCTCGCGTTCCTCGCCACATCGGCATCATCGTCCTCGGCATTGCCACCGAGTGCGCGCACCCTGTTCACCTGGAACGGCCGCATCGACCGCGAAGTGCTGATTGTGGTTCGGGGACGCAATGTCGAAACGCGCGCCGGCGGCCTGGATGCCTCGTTCGCGCCTCGATTGGACGTTCGAGACGAACTGCCTCGAGAAGGTGGCGATGTGGACGTTCATCTGGCGGACGGACGAGGGTCCGTGGACATCGTACAGCACCCGTCCGCGCGCAACGACTACACGGCCATTGTGCGGGTGATGGACCCGCGGTCGGGAAGTGACGATTATCAGGTGGTGGTCGCGTGGCAGGCCATGGGCTATGCCGAGGACGACCGTAACGGCAATCGCGACGGCAACCGGGATGGCAATCGGGATGGCAATCAGGACGATGACCGTGCCGGAAATCGCGACAGAAATCGGGATCGTGATGACCGGGACGACCGCAGCAACAACGGGCGTGGCAATGGCGGCTGGGACACTCGCGGCGGCTACGGGCGCGACGCCGGCAGCGTGGCGTGGCGCGGCGCGGTCGACGACGTGGTTGATATCCGGATCCAAGGCCGTCGCATCGAATACCGCACCCGGAGCGGGCAAGTGCTTCGCAACGTCCGGTATGACGTCCGCGGCAACGGACTGCCGCGACGACCGGTCTCGCTCGACCTCAACGTCTCGCGCGGCCGGGGCGACGTAGTCGTGGTCCAGCGGCCGAACCGGTCCAACGACTTCACGGCGATCGTTCGGGTGGTCGACCGCCGCGCCGGCTACGGCGACTACGATTTTGACCTCCGCTGGTACTGATAAACCCCTGCCCGCAACGCACCAACGCCCCGACCGATGAGGTCGGGGCGTTGGTTGTTCTAGGGACCAGTACCAAGTACCGAGTACCAAGTACCAAGTACCTGGTACTCGGTACTCGGTACTCGGTACTTCTCTTTCAGAGGCGCCGGTCGGAATCGAACCGACGGTGGGAGATTTGCAGACCTCTCCCCGGCATGTCGAACGCTCGTAAGTCGTTGATTTACAACACCAAAGAAAAACGGCTTGACCGGCAAAAGAGGCTATTTCTGGTACCGCTTGTTACCGGTTCTGTTACCGCGATCCCGGCGAGGCACCCCCGGTCTCGCTGCGCGACGAGGCAGACGGTGACCTCCTTCTATTGAAGAGTACGTCGAGCGAGCGTCCGGCGCCGCCGCTGACGCGCGCGCATTAGGCCGGGCAGGCTGTTCCACGCGGGAAAGGTCTTATTGAGGGCCATTTTTTCCACATTTACCGAAGTAATGCCGAACAAAGAGGGGCAAACGGCGTTGTGGCGCGCCAAAAAGCTACCGGAGGCTGCGCGGAGAGCCCGACTCGCGGGCTCGGACCCCCTGGGTCCCGGACGTTTCCTGAGCCCCTCGCGCCATGACCTATCGCTCGTCACACTGCCCGAACCGCCGCCGCTCGACCCCCGCCACGCCAGCGCCGGCGCCCATCCCCCTCCCCACGCCGACCACGCCGACCACGCCGTCCGCCGCGGCCCGTCGCGACGTATTCGACGACGTCGTCCAGCGGCTGAAGTCGAATCTCGACGACACGGCCGCGCTGTGCGGGCTCTCCGCCAAGGCGCACGAGGACCTTCAGCGCGACCTCGCGCAGCGGGTGCTCTCCGTGCTCGTGCTGACGAGCCGGGAAGTCAGCACGTTGCTCGTGCTGGCCGATGACACCGTGAGCCAGTGGTGCCGCGAGGGACGATTCCCTGGTGCCATCAATCTTGGTCGGGCCGGCTGGCGGATACCTTTGCAGGCCGTGCTCGCGCTGACCACGCCGCCGACCGACCCGGTGGCGGGTGGGGGTGCTGCGCGGCCAACGGAGATCGAGCCGTTCGACACCTCGCGGTTCGCCGCGTGGAGGGTCGCCGCATGAGCACCAAAGCCGCTACCAAGTTCTCGCCAGCCGTCATTGCGCGCGCCAATCGCTGTGGCGTCTACCAGAAGGCGCCGGGCGGCGCCTTCTACGCCGACTTTCGTGCGTTCGCTGCGTGGGGCGGCAAGCAGTGCGCCCTCGTGCCGGACAGTGAACACCACGCCACCAGGGACCGGTCGGTCGCCACGGCGCTTTTCGCCAGGCGCCAGCACAGCCTGATGGAGCTCGCTGAAGCGGGTCCCCGCACGGCGGCACCCACGCCTCTCGCGCCCCGCTTTGGCCCCTTCATCGAGGAGCACCTGCGACGAAAGGCGGGTGAAAAGAAATCGTCGGCCGGAACGCTGCGTCACGACGAGACGTGCCTCCGTCTGTGGTTCAGATTTCTTGGAAATTGCGAGCTGAGTGACATCACGGCGCTGCGCATCCAAGAGTACATCGATCAGCGCCGCAAGAAGCCGGGGAGATCCCCGGGAACGCTGCTGAGCGACGCCACCGTGCGCAATGATGTACACGCGTTGTCGAACCTTCTGGAGCGTGCGGTCGAACTGGGGCACATCGGCAAGAATACCGCACTGAAATGCCGCGCCAAGCCTGCAGCACCCGAGCCGCGCATCGAGTTTCTGGAGCGGGACGAGTGCGCGCGTTTGCTCGACGCGGCCACGGAAATGGATCACGAGGCGCGCGTGGCGCGCCAGATCCGCGAACTGCAGCGTCAGCAACGTGCGTTCCGCGACGCCGGCGACCATGCAAGCGCTCGTGTGGTGAAGTGCGAGTTACAAGGTCTCTTTCTCGCCGCGGGACTGGCGCACATCCACGGCACCGTCGAACCCATCTTGGAGATGGTCGTCTCGCTCTTTCTGTATACCGGTATGCGACACGAGGAGCTGCTCGGTCTCCTGGTGCGCGACATCGACTTCGTGAACGGTACCGTTCACATCCGGGAGAACAGGTATCGCAAGCTGAAGCGGAAGTCGCACGCGCGACGGGTGGACATGTGGCCAGGCCTGCGTGCCACGCTCCAGCGCTTTTTGGCGGAGAGCGGGCGGACCGAGGGCTTGCTCTTTCCGATTCTCGACGCGGAGGGCAACGAGAAGATGCGTCACAGCTTCGCGAAGCAGTTTGACCGGGTATTGCGTCGCGCGGGTC
>JADKJT010000037.1 GCA_016720905.1 Gemmatimonadaceae bacterium
GGCCACGTGGTGCTCGACCAGCTGCGCACCGTCGACCGGGAGCGCCTGGTCAAGCGACTCGGCGCGCTGACGGCCCCGACGCTCGGCAAAGCCCTCCCGAGGGTGCTCGGCAGATGTTCGCGCGTGACGGCGCGATACGGCGCTTGCTGCCGATGGCCGCGGGTGCGGATGGGTTGGGCGGGGTCGCCGTGATGACCTCGGTTGGTTGCGGCGACCCCGCCCAACCCTTTTTATATGAGCGTCCACAGCAGAAGCACACGTTATACCGACGGAGCCAGCCATGAGTAACGCGCGCACCGCACGCGAATGGGTCGGACGCCTCAGCGGCCTTGTCGGCGTGCTCTTCGGAATAGCCTCGATTGCCGCTGGCGCCAGTGTGCTCGCAGGTCGCGACCCCGGGTACCTGACCTTCCGCCCGCTTCTTTGGTTCAACGTAGCCATGGGGCTTGCCTACATCGTCGTTGGCATCCTCGCGTGGCGTCGAGCGGCCAAAGCGTGGAAAGCCGCCGGTCTCATCGCGGGCCTCAACGTCCTTGTACTCGTCGTCATCTTTGTGCTATCTCGGTCCGGTGGGCACGTTGCCGTCGACAGCGTGCGCGCAATGCTACTGCGAAGTGCGGTTTGGGTACTACTGACTGCCGGCGTAGCTTGGAGCGGCCGCGCCGCTGAC
The DNA here is from genome assembly GCA_016720905.1 of Gemmatimonadaceae bacterium. Classification (NCBI taxonomy): domain Bacteria; kingdom Pseudomonadati; phylum Gemmatimonadota; class Gemmatimonadia; order Gemmatimonadales; family Gemmatimonadaceae; species Gemmatimonadaceae bacterium. Next base: position 671 of record JADKJT010000037.1, read on the forward strand.
GGCCGCGAGTCGCGCGCGAACGAGTAGTATTCGGGTAGGTCGACGCGCCGTCATCACTGCGCCGCCCGTCCCTCCCCCGGAGATTGTATGACTGAAGAGGATCGCCTGCGCGCGCACCCGCACGAGCGCTTGGCTGGCAACGCGCAGCACATCGACTTGTCGGCTGCGGCCGCGAAATTACGCGCCGAACCGCACGCGGCCAAGAATGGACATCGTCAGGTCGCGCTCGCGCGCCATGGCGCACTCGCCCAGCTGCTGTTTGTGTTCGAGCCGGACGGTGAGCTCAAGGCGCACCGCACCGACGGCGAAGTCACCATTCACGTGCTTTCTGGGGAGCTCGTGGTGACACTGGAGGATGGTCCGCGGGTTCTCCACGGTGGGCAACTCCTTTGTCTCGCAGGGAATGTCACGCACTCCGTGCGCGCGACGACGGCGAGCGAGATGCTCCTGACAATCTGTCACCGTGCTCGCGCGTAGCGTGGCAACAACCTTGACGCCGCCGAGCGCGAGCGGAGCGCCGTAGTGAACCCGCTGGTCCGACGCTATCTCAAGACGGCCATCGCCTTCCTGCTGATCGGTCTGGCGCTCGGCTTCTGGATGCTCCTCGGCCGCGAGTTCGGCGTGCCAGTCGCTTGGCGACTGCGCAGCGCGCACACGCACGCGTTGCTGGTCGGGTTCGTGCTGATGATGATTGCCGGCGTTGCGCTGTGGATGTTTCCGCGGCCTCGCGTCGGCGAAGCCAAGCATCAACCGCTGCTCGCGGAGATCGCGTGGTGGGGAATCGCCGGAGGCACGGGAGTGCGCGTCGTGCTTGAGTCGTGGCCAGGGACGCAGCAAGACTTGGCATGGCGCGCGGCCATCGTCGTGGCGGCGGCGCTGCAGGTTGCCGGACTCGGGCTGTTCTTCGTGGCGCTGTGGCCGCGGATCCGGAGTTCCGGCGCGAGCGCCGAGGCTCGCTAGGCGGTGGCGGCATGGCGCACCGCGCGACACACGCGCGGCAGCGCCAGCCCCACTTTCTAACTAGTGAGCATCCATGTTCACGCGTCGCCCGCCTGCCGCACGTACGGTCTTGACTTGGTCTGGCGTGACACGCGTGCCGTTGTTGCCCCATTGGCTGTAGACGTACGTCAGGACGTTGGCGACGTCTTCGTCAGCGAGCGACAGCGCTGGCATCAGGCTGTTGTACTGCACGCCATTCACCGTCACGGGGCCCGAGAGGCCGTGCAGCACCACGCCGATGGCGCGCGTCACGTCAGCGTTCAGATAGTCTGATCCGGCGAGCGGTGGGAACGCCCCAGCCAGCCCGTTACCGGCTGGTTGATGGCAGGCGGCGCAATTTTGCGCGTAAACGCGCTCGCCCATGGTGATCTGTTCCGCCCGATTCCGCGCCGTGGCTGGCGCTGGCGCGTCACTCGTCGGCATCCGTTGCATCGCACCGCCCTCGGGCTGGTAGATGCCCTCGTACTGCCGGCCGGAGTAGACGCCGCTGTCCGGCGCACCGCCCACCGTCAGCATACCGATGGCGCCCTTGTTGAAGGCACGGAAGATGGAGTGGTCCACGAGGATGTAGTTACCCGTGGTCTCGAGCTTGAACTCGACGATGGCTGCTCCGCCCGCGGGAATCAGCGTGGTCTGCACATTCTCGTTGATGCTCTTCGTGCCGCCTTCCGTGTACACGCGGTCGAAGATCTCGCCGATGACGTGGAAGCTCGAGACGAGGTTTGGCCCACCATTCCCCACGAACAGTCGCACGGTCTCACCCACTTCAGCTGTGAGCGCCTTCTCACCCATCAGGGCGCCGGCCGAGCCATTGAACACGACGTAGGCAGGATCCTCGTCGATGGCACGTTGCATATCGAAGGGTTGGTGGCCCGCAACGCCGAAGTTCCCGCGCGTGTAGAACTCGCCCTGCTGCACGTAGTACTCGCGATCAACCGCCGGGAGACCGCCCTTGGGCTCTACGAGGATGAGCCCGTACATACCGTTCGCAATGTGCATCCCCACCGGCGACGTTGCGCAGTGGTAGACGTACAATCCGGGATTCAGCGCCTCGAAGGTGAACGTCGCCGTCTGACCAGGAGTCACCAGCGATGCCGATGCACCACCACCGGGCCCAGTTACCGCGTGCAGGTCAATGTTGTGCGGATTCTTGCTGGATGGATGATTGGCAAGATGGAACTCCACAACGTCGCCCTGCCGCACACGAATGAAGGATCCGGGTACTGTGCCACCGAAAGTCCAGAACGTGTAGTCCACTCCGTCGGCGAGCCGAGACGTCTGCTCGTGTGCCCCGAGATTGACGATGACCTTCGTGGGATGCTTGCGCGTAATCGGCGGCGGCACTTCGGGCGGCGACGTGAGCACCGCCGTCTCCTCTCCACGGAGTCGCTCGCCGCCGCAGGCTGCGACCAAGGTGAGAATGGTCAGAGCTAGGAGCCGGAGAGCTTGGGCAGGAGCATTGTGCATCGAGAACCTCGAAGCAATAGGGTGGGGGGATGAGGGAATCTACAGGAGTTTGCACTTCACGCGGGGGAACCGGAAAATGCCTGTTCCGAGGATGAAGACATCACCACACGGCCCGATCCCATGCTCCGCGTCGAGTCAGCGGACTAGATACTCGGCGCGGCTTCGTTGACACCTCCTCCTCGAGAGAGCCAAGGGGGCGCTGCCGAACGGCCTGCGCAATGATTCCAAACATTCTTGCGATCGCACGCTCGCCCCGGTAAGCCCGACCCGCCCCGGCGCTACCTGTCTATGCGCTCATGCTGCCGAAGTGGTGAAAGGGCGCGCAGGGTGGGTCCCTGCGCTGGGCTGCGCTGACCGAGACGAGATGACGTACCGTCCCTTTCAGGCACGGTCAGTCTGTTTTGCTTCACAATTTGAGTGCGAGCGGTATAACGAAGCTTGCTGCCGACAAACGCAGGTGCGGTAGCGGTTGTGGGGCCGCTGCTCCACTTTATGGAAGGAATCTAGCGGCCCCGCAACCGAATTTTATGGGAGCGCTTGCAGCAGAAGCACACGTTAGAGCGACTGCACCGTGACATCGGTGGCGCATCCAGGGTAATGCGCTTGATGATCTGCTTAGCGTTCTGGAGACGCCTCCTGAGCCCGTTGGGCGCAATCTGCCTGCTGGCGCTCGGCTGCACGGACCCGTTGGCTCCGTCGAGCGCTGCGGGCACCTACGTGCTCGTGCGGTATGACGGTGCGGCGATGCCGGCGACGGTGCCGCTCTCGGGGCCGCCATCATTCTTCACCGTCATCGCGGATACGTTAGTCCTCGACCGCGCGGGCCGCGGCAGCAAGGTGACCGTCTTCGAGGCCGAACACATCCCTGGAGTCATCGAGCGCGAGTCGCGCAGCCGGTCGATCTTGGTCGCCGAGCGTTCGGGGCAGCTGTACGTCGCCTTCTGGCCCTATCTCTTCTGCGAGGGCCCGGATTGCCGCCCGATTCCAGCCACCTGCTCACGCCAGTCGGCAGGAGGCTGTTCCTCAGCTCGGGAATCAGGTCATGGAATACGAGGCATTGGCCCCGGCGCTCTAACGACGCTTGGTGCCGACGGCCGCGTTAACGAAGCAGGTGAGCGGCCGCGCTCTATCGTACCTTTCGGTACGGCGCGGCCGCTCACCTGCATTTTATGAAAGCGTCCGCAGCACAAGCCCACGTTAGTCAGACAGCCACGCATACGTGATTCGGCCAATCTTTCTCCTTAGCATCGCGCTGTTGTCCGCGGCCCCTGAGGCGTGGACGCAGTCGTCGCTCGATCTCGTGCGTGTGTCGGAATTCGTTAGCGCGGAGTACACCGGCGAGCTACCCGGTTCGACGCAGCTCTCTGGCTGGGTGGTCGAGAGCGTCGGCGCCTGGCGGTATGCTCTCAGCTGGGTCCGCACCCCCCGGGCGACCGCCCGCTCTTCAAGCGTATGCTTCAGCGCGATTCTGCCGGCCGTCCCATCGTGGCGGGGTAATCGCAGCGTTTGTTCCTCGGCGTCACCGAAGGCGCACGCCGCCTTTCTCAGCCCAGGCTATGTGGGGTGAGTGGGCGCTCCGATCTGAACGTCGTGGCGGTCGTCCGGCGACCGACACAGGTGGTACACCGACGTGCGGCGTGCCTGGCGTCTGGATCCGGCCACGGCCACAGCCATTCCAGTCCCTGCAGAGAAGGTCCGCTGCGCCAACGAGGGATGGGGAGTACAGAGTTCCGCGTCCGCTGCTGACTAACGACGCTTGGTGTCTGACGGCCGCGTTAACGAAGCAGGCGAGCGGCCGCGCTCTATCGTACCTTGAGGTACGGCGCGGCCGCTCACCTGCATTTTATGGAAGCGTCCGCAGCACAAGCCCACGTTGAGGCTGTAGGATAAGCCTTTTCGCGCCGCTCCTGCGCGTTCAAATCGATCTCGCCGCGTGGAAGTGCAGGTCGTGTATTCGTCCTGCGGTTTTTGGGTGACTTGTGCGCGAATACGCGCATCCAGTGATCGCTTTCTACGCCGCGTAGCCCGCGTGGGCGAGCTTTTCAATGTTGTGCACCAGGCAAAACAGTTTCCATTGGCCATCCACTTTCGCGCGCCCGCGCAGCGTGAAGCGATCGAGGCGCTTGTTGTGTCGCAGATTCGCAAACACCGGCTCGACCGTCGCAAAACGTCGGCCATATTGTTCGCGCCCGCTCGGGGTATCGATGCGCGCTTTCATCCGCGCGGTGTGCGTTGCGCCGTCGGCATCCACACGACCGCGAAAGAAGGCGACGTTGCGCACCGGCGTAGTGTGCGGCGTGCGGAGACACTGCGCCCGCAACGCACACGGGAGGCAATCGTGCGGCGCGCCTTGAAAGTGTTCCCCGACGAAGCCATTCGTGACATTGCTGCGTCCTCGGCGGCGGAGCGATTTGCCCGCCGGACAGATACAGGTGCGCGCGTCAGCATCGTACCGGAAATCCGTCGGTGTGAAGACCGGATGCGCGGTGACCGTCGGTTTCGATTTGTCGTGCAGTGGATTGGGCAGCACCGTGTATCGGTCTTGCGTCGCGAAGCGCTCGTCACGACGACGCATCTCGTTGTCCGCGATCAAGGTCGGCACGCTGCATCGCCGCGAGTTGCTGGAGATTCGCTTCGCTGTGGTATCCCGCGTCGGCGGTAATGAGCGTGTCGTTGGTACGCATCGCCTCCACGGCGGCGACGACGGGCAGGAGCAGTTCTTGCTCGGAGCCCGTGCCGTGCGCCTGCGCGTCCACGATGATCTGATGCGCCGCATCGACCGCCGCGACGCCCGTGTAGCCCTGCAGGACGCCTTTGCTCGTCGCCATCTTCGCGCTCTCGTTGTCGGTGCGATTGCTCTTGCGGATCGCCCCCTTCGCGCCGCGCCGCTCGTCCGGATTGCGTGCGAGCCACGTGCGAATCTGCGCCGCATCGTGTTCCAACTTCTCGATCCGTTTGGTGGCTTTCGTGTCCGGATCCGGCTCGGTGGGCGCCGTGTCGGCGGCCCGATGGCGCGTGAGCATCGTCGTGGCGGCCGCCTCGAGCTTCTCCGCCTGGCGTTCGAAATCGGCCCGCGTCCCACTGCGATGTTTCGAGGCATTGCTCGGCAGCTTCACCCCATCAATCGCAAACATCTCGCGGCCGATCAGCCCCTGCGCATCGCACACCGTCAGGATCGCCGCGAACACGGGGGCGATGTCGCGCCCCAGCGTACTGACGAATTTCGCGATCGTGGTGAAGTGCGGCGCCCGATCGCCGCAGAGCGCGATGAACGTCACGTGCTCCTGGCACGCCCGTTCGATCTGTCGACTGCTCACGATCCCCTTGGAGTACGCGAACAGCACGACCTTGAGCAACAGCGCGGGCGGATACGCCGGCGCGCCGGTGGCATCGTTCTGAAAGCGGGCGTCGAAGTGCGACAGGTCGATTTCGTGGTCGAGCAGGTGATTTAACGCGTGCTCGAACGTCCCGGGCAACAGCTGGCGAGACAGATCCACGGGGATCAACTTCGGCTGGGTATCGATGTACTTGTAACGGGCCATGGCGCAGACTCTCGACAGCGAGGCGAAACGACACCACATTCGATGCACGACAAACCCGTCGCGAGGCATCAAGTTCCGTTTCCACATTGGTTCGAATCGGGACTTATCCTACAGCTTCGTTATGGCCACGTGGGCAGGCATTGCGGTGAACGGACATTCCCGGCATCCTTGATCTATGGTTGAACGGTCGCAGACCCTCGAATCCCTCACCGCCGAAGAGCGCATCGCGCTGATCGGCCGTCTCTGGGACAGTCTTGATCCGGCGGCCGCCGCGCCGCTCACGCCTTCCCTCGCCGCGGATCTCGACCGCCGCGAAACCGAAGCTGATGCCGATCCTGACGCGGGCATTCCGTGGGCCGCTCTCCGCGATGAGCTGCGGGCCCGGATTCGCTAAGTGTCCGCCCTCCGCATCAGGGCGCAGGCCCGCGCCGAAATTGCGGAAGCGTTCGAATGGTATCTCGCCCGATCCCAAGACGCATCGGTGGACTTTCTGGAAGAGCTCGACGTCGCCATGAACAAGATCGTGGAGGCACCTGAACACTTTCCCGTCGTACGCGGCCGACTACGTCGAGTGTTGCTGCACCGATTTCCGTACGCGGTCTATTTCAAGCTGTATCCCAACAGTATCAGCGTTGTCGGCGTCATCCACGGTCATCGTCACCCCGCCACTTGGCTTCGTCGCGCCGGGCCATAACGACGCATTGCTGCCGACAGCGCTTTGCGGAATGCGCGCTGCGCGCACCATTTCATTGGGGCGCTGCAGCAGACCGCAACGTTGAGGCTGTAGGATAAGCCCTTTTCGCGCCGCTCCTGCGCGTTCAAATCGATCTCGCCGCGTGGAAGTGCAGGTCGTGTATTCGTCCTGCGGTTTTTGGGTGACTTGTGCGCGAATACGCGCATCCAGTGATCGCTTTCTACGCCGCGTAGCCCGCGTGGGCGAGCTTTTCAATGTTGTGCACCAGGCAAAACAGTTTCCATTGGCCATCCACTTTCGCGCGCCCGCGCAGCGTGAAGCGATCGAGGCGCTTGTTGTGCCGCAAGTTCGCAAACACCGGCTCGACCGTCGCGAAGCGGCGACCGTATTGCTCGCGGCCGCGTGGGGAATCGATCCGCGCCTTCATGCGCATGGTGTGCGTTTCGCGGGGCTGCCGCGTATCGGGTTCGACGCGGCCTCGAAAGAAAGCGACGTTGCGCACAGCGGTCGTGTCGGGCGTGCGGAGACACAGCGCCCGCAGCGCACACGGGACGCAGTCGCGCTTCGCGCCGCGGAAGTGTTCGCCGACATAGTCCTTGGTCATATTCGCGCGCCCTTTTCGGTAGAGCGATTGGCCGGCGGGACAGGTGCACGTGCGCGCGTCGGCGTCGTAGTGGAAATCGTTCGGCGTGAACAGCGGGGTGGCGGTGACCGTCGGTTTTGATTTGTCGTGCAGTGGATTGGGGAGCACCGTGTAGCGGTCTTGCGTCGCGAAGCGTTCATCCCGACGGCGCATGTCGTTGTCCGCGATCAAGGTCGGCACCTGCATCGCCGCGAGCTGCTGCAGGTTCGCTTCGCTATGATACCCCGCGTCGGCCGTGATCAGCGTGTCAGCGGTCCGCCACGCGTGCACGGCCCTCACCACGGGCAGGAGCAGTTCCTGCTCGGAGCCCGTGCCGTGTGCCTGCGCGTCCACAATGATCTGATGCGCCGCATCGACCGCCGCGACGCCCGTGTAGCCCTGTAGGACGCCCTTGCTCGTCGCCATCTTCGCGCTCTCATTGTCCGTGCGATTGCTCTTGCGGATCGCCCCTTTCGCGCCGCGACGCTCCTCCGGATTCCGCGCGAGCCACGTGCGAATCTGCGCGGCATCGTGTTCCAACTTCTCGATCCGTTTGGTGGCTTTCGTGTCCGGATCCGGCTCGGTGGGCGCCGTGTCGGCGGCCCGATGGCGCGTGAGCATCGTCGTAGTGGCCGCCTCGAGCTTCTCCGCCTGGCGTTCGAAATCGGCCCGCGTCCCACTGCGATGTTTCGAGGCATTGCTCGGCAGCTTCACCCCATCAATCGCAAACATCTCGCGGCCGATCAGCCCCTGCGCGTCGCACACGGCGAGGATCGCGGCAAACACCGGCGCGATGGCAGTCCCGAGCGTGCTCACGAACCTCGCGATCGTCGTGAAGTGGGGCGCGCGATCCCCACACAGCGCGATGAACGTCACGTGCTCCTGACACACCCGTTCGATCTGTCGGCTGCTCACGATCCCCTGCGAGTAGGCGAAGAGCACCACCTTGAGCAACAGCGCGGGCGGATAGGCCGGTGCGCCCGTCGCATCGTTCTGGAAGCGGGCGTCGAAGTGGGACAGGTCGATTTCGTGGTCGAGCAGATGATTCAACGCGTGCTCGAACGTCCCAGGGAGCAGCTGGCGGGACAGATCCACCGGGATCAACTTCGGCTGGGTATCGATGTACTTGTAGCGGGCCATGGCGGGCACTCGACAGCGAGGCGAAACGACACCACATTCGATGCACGACAAACCCGTCGCGAGGCATCAAGTTCCGTTTCCACATTGGTTCGAATCGGGACTTATCCTACAGCTTCGTTATACGCACTACGAGCGCTTGCGCGGCCGCGAGATGATCGGTACATTCCTCCGTACAGACTTTCAGGAGCCCCTATGCCGAAATTGAAGCCCAGCCGCGATATCCAGCCGGTGACGGAGTTCCGGGCCAATGCCGCGCAGTTCATCGAGCAGGTCCAGGCCACCGGCGAGCCGGTCATCCTGACGCAGCACGGTCGGAGCGCGGCGGTGCTCTTAGACGTGGGCTCTTACGAGGGGATGCTCGATGAACTCGCCCTGTTACGGGACGTGCGGAAGGCGGAGCAGCAAGTGGCGGCAGGGAAGATCCTCACGCACGCGGCGGTGGCGAAGAAGCTCCGGGTGCGTCTCGCGCGATGAAGGTCGTCTGGTCCCCGCTCGCAGAGCAGCGGGCATTGGAGGCCGTGGACTTCATCGCGCAAGATCGTCCGGCGGCAGCGGCGGCGTGGCTCGAGAAATTGCTGGCGCGTGTGAAGGCATTGGAACGGTTTGAGCAGCAAGGGCGCGTTGTGCGCGAGATCGGGCTCCCAGCGTATCGCGAAGTGCTGCACGCGCCATATCGGATCATCTATCGGGTGGATGCGGCCCGTGTGGTGATTCTCACCCTCCGGCACGAGCGACGGGCGTGGGACGCGGCGGAAGTCAGCGGCGGCGTATAACTACGCGATGCTGCTGGCAGCGCATGGCGGAATGCGCGCTGCGCGCGCAACTTCATGAGAGCGCTGCAGCAGATCGCAAACGTTATGCACATTGAACTGGCCCCGGCGACCGCGGCTGGTGGGCTGGCGAGCCGTATATGACCAGCATATACTAGTAGTGTGACCGATTTCGCTGCTCTGACTGCCCAGCTCGTCGGCTTCGACTGGGACCGTGGAAACGCCGAGAAGAACTGGGCGCGCCACGGCGTGTCGCGGGCGGAGGCGGAGGAGGTCTTCTTCAATCGGCCGGTACTGCTGGCCGAGGATGCGAAGCACTCGGCTCACGAGCGGCGCTATAACCTGCTCGGCCGCTCGAACGCCGGGCGCCTGCTCTCCGTCATCTTCACCGTTCGGCAGAATCTCGTTCGTGTCATCTCGGCCCGGCCCATGAGCCGGAAGGAGCGTTCGCACTATGCCAAAGTCCCGTTCGAAGCGCCCTAGCGCGAAGCCGAAGGCGCGCGCGAAGGCCCCCTTGAAGGCCATTCCGCACTTCCGCTCCGAAGACGAGGAGCGGGAGTTTTGGGCGACCGCCGATTCGGCGGAATACTTCGATTGGACCAGCGCACGACGCGTCGCGTTTCCCAATCTGAAGCCATCGACCGAAACGATTTCGCTGCGCTTGCCGCAAGGCCTGCTCGACGATCTCAAGGTGCTCGCGAATCAGCGCGATGTGCCGTACCAGTCACTCTTGAAAGTCTACCTGGCAGAGCGCGTCGCCGTCGAGCGCGATACGGCGACACGTCCGTCTCGTCGCGCGAGTGCATAACGATCGTTGCTGTTGACAGCGCTTTGCGGTATGCGCGCTTCGCGCGCAATTTCATCAGAGCGCTGCAACAGAACCGGGCGTTATGCTGCAATAGAATGATCGTTGCGACGGCAAGGCCCATCGGGCATGGTATCGAATGACGCGTTAACCGAGGACGCGAGCAAGATTCATTCGACGGGCCGGGAGTGCGGCGTGAAAGTTCGCGATGTGCTCCGATTGCTTGCTGATGACGGGTGGGTGCTCGCGCGAACGCGAGGCAGTCATCACCAGTTCCGACATCCCTCGAAACCGGGGCTGGTCACCCTCGCGGGCTCTAGCAATGACGACCTTGCGCCAGGTACTTTGAATAGCATCCTGAAGCAGGCAGGGCTCAAGACCTCGGGTCAGGAGTAACGCGTGCACCGCTACTTGATCATCATTGAATCGACCCCCACCGGCTTCTCGGCGTATTCGCCGGACCTGCCGGGATGCGTCGCCGCGGGCGCGTCGCAGTCCGACGTGGAGCGCGCGATGCGTGAGGCGATCGAGTTACATCTGGAAGGCCTCCGCGAGGCAGGCCTGCCACTTCCCGTGGGCGGTACGTCGGCGACCTACGTAGAGGTTGCTGCATAACGACGCGTTGCTGCCGACAGCGCTTTGCGGAAGGCGCGCTGAGCGCGCAATTTCGTAAGAGCGCTGCTGCAGAACCTAACGTTAGACATGCGAGGGACATGAATGAAAGGCAGAACGTGGAGCAACTTCGCGGCCGTCGTTCTGTATTCGCCGGCCGTCGCGATGCTTGTGTCCTGTGCGCCTCGGCGCATTGCAACGGACCACTTTGAGCGGAGCGGATGTGCCAACGTGCCGGGGATCGTACGGCTACACTTCGCAGCACGGCGGATGCCGGAGCTCGAACGGGCTGGTCTTGGCGCGTTGTTCGTGGAGGTGCGATCGATGAGCGGGCCGCCGATTCAAGGCGTGCTCGTGCTGTTCGGCTCGAATCCGCCGGACATGGCCGTCGACAGCTCGGACGCGTTGGGACGGGCGGCGCTTCGATTCCCCCCACGCACCCTGATACTGTCGATGAGACGGCTGGGCTACACGATCGAGCGAATCCCGTTCACGTTTCGGGCCGGGTACAACGATACCGTGCGTGTGCGTCTGCAGTGCGCGGTACCCGTCGCCTCTTCGCGAGCGGCCGCACGCGCGACCGAAGTCTAACGACGCATTGCTGCCGACAGCGCTTATGCGGAATGCAGTAGCTGCGCGCGCGAATTTCATTCCTGAGCGCTGCAGCAGAATGAATTCGTTAAGAACGCGCGAAGGGGACCGCCTGGCGCAGTGCACTTTTTCTTGGATGGCAGCGCGGCAAGATCAGGCCGCGACCTGAAAGCTTCAACGAGCGCTGGCTGGTGCGGCAGCGAGTTCGTCGCGCACGAGGTCGTTCGGAGTGTTGGTTAGTTGCGCATCAAGGCGGTCGCGGGCGTACGTCAGTGCTCGATCAGTGATTCCACCCATCCGTGGGATTCGCGGTGGGGCGAGGTCCGTTCTAACCTCACGCTGCTGCCGAAAGCGCATGGCGGAATGCGCGCTGCGCGCGCAAGTTTAGGAGAGCGCTGCGGCAGACCGTCAACGTTAGGCGCACGAGAGAGGTCACACGCCCATATGGCGCGACGGTACGCGACAATCTTCCAATGCGACGACAGTAGCCTCTGGGTTCGCTTCAGATATGCCGACCCTGAGCGCAGCGAGCGCTCCGGGCAGCGTCTCGACCAGGGCGAGTCGCTTGAGGGGGTGGCATTCGAGCAGTGGGAGGCGCACGTCGGCCAGCGCGTGGATCTTTCGACGTGGCATGGCACGGGGGAGGGAATGATCGGCGGCCCCGACCGCATGGAGGTCGCGGCGATCCTGTGACGGGCCGCTCACCCAGCCCTTCACTTCCATGGCCTCCACGGAGGAGATTGAGGCTGAGATTGCGCGATGGGAGGCCGAGCTCGTAGGCGACCGGTACGAGTACTTGCCCGAGGTCCGACGCGACATCCGGCGATGGATCCGCACCGGTCGGAAAGAAATCGCGAGCCGTACACATCCGCGACGTTCGCGCCGCCGTGGCGCCTAACCAAGCGTTGCTGCTGACAGCGCTTTGCGGAATGCGCGCTGCGCGCGCAATTTCATGAGGGCGCTGCAGCAGAACGCCAGCACGTTAGAGCGCTTTACCGACATTCTCGCAGACGCAAAGTCCATGAATCCAAAAGTGTTCGTCGCCCATTGCGTCATCGGCACCATCGTCGCGTTCCGAGCAGCGTCAGCGCAGTCATCAATTGTCGAAGTACCAGATGCCATCGCGTGCAAATCGTGTCGTATCGAGCGCGGACTGTCCATCGTGCTCAAGTCGAATCAGAAGGGCTTCTCAGTTCAGCCTACAGATGTCGCGCTCGACTCGCGTGGGCGAATTTGGGTTGCTGAGGAAGGGGTTGGTGTTCGCGTATTTCGTTCGAGCGGTGAATTTGAGGCGGACGTCGGCCGCAAGGGTAGCGGGCCAGATGAGTATCAGGAGCCCTTCGGCTTCTTGACACTTCCTAGCGACTCGATGCTCGTGTTGGACTCGCGCAGCAACGTCGCGCACGTCGTCAGTCCGCAGCTGCGTTCGGTGCGGCGCGTCCGGCTAACGGGATTCATGTTCCCGCTGCTACCACTTTCGTGGCCCTCGCTCGTCGCGGCGACCGGAATGATCTCCACAAAGGCGTCTATCGATCAGCCCTTACATCTCGTGGCATTTGCGGGTGCTGATGTTGCAGTGACCAAGTCCGTCCGATTCCCTGCCGATCCACCGGATCGCGCCCACCCGACGTCGCTGTTCGTCCGACTTGCTCACGCCCGCGCCGGTGGGTTTTGGACCGCAGACCAATTTGCGTATCGTCTGACGCGATGGAGCCCCGAAGGCGCGCCCATTCAGACGCTAGTACGAAAGCCGTCGTGGTTTGCGGGTCGTTCGATGGATTGGATTGGCAATCCATCGACGCCGGCGCCGCCGCGCATCATCGCCGTCGTCGAGGATGCCGACGGCCTGATCTGGGTGTTTCATCAAGTTGCCAGCCCTCGTTGGCGCGACGGTTGGCCGACCCAACGGACGACTGGCGAGGTCGCCACACGGCAGATTGCCTTTGAGCGGCTGTTTACAACGCGGATCGAAGTGATTGATCCGAAGTCCGCGCGCGTCGTCGCCGAGACTGCTCTCGATGCCTTTGTCCCAACAGTACTGAGCGACGGACGCGCGGTGGTCTACGCCACCGACGACAATGATGTTCGGCTTTCAGTCGTGTCGTTCCGCTTGAAGCGGTAAGCGCACCAACAGATCGGGGCGAGCACGCTCTAACGACGCGTTGCTGCCGGCGTTATGCGGACGGGGAGTTGAACGGGCGTGCCTCTTGACTGTACATGGAATGTACGTACAGTGCTCAGAGGACTGGTCCCCACTTCGAATGGGATCCCCGTAAGGCGACCAAGAATGTCGCGAAGCCGGGGTCACCTTTCTCGAGGCGCAAACGGTGTTCGAGGATGAGGAGGCGCTATTCATGCCCGATCCGGATCATTCGGGTGACGAAGAGCGGTTCATCTTGCTCGGTCTGAGCGATGCGCTGCGGGTCTTGGTGGTCATTCATTGCGAACGTGGCGACGGTGAGGTGATCCGACTGATCTCCGCCCGAAAGGCGGTGCCACTTGAGCGCGCAACGTACACGCAACGGAGAGTCCGATGAGGAAGCAATACGACTTTGCCAACGCCAAGAAGAACCCCTACGCGAAACGACTGAAGAAGCCCGTCACGATTCGTTTGGACGAGTCCACGGTGGCGTACTTCAAAGCGCTGGCCGACGAGACCGAGCTGCCGTATCAGAGTCTGATCAACCTATACCTACGCGACTGTGCGGCGTCGGGCCGTCGCCTGTCGATGGCCTGGCGCGCGGCGAAGTCGGGCGCCGCATAACGGCGCGTTGCAGTTGACAGCCGCGCTATTGTTGGCGCGCTGCACGCGCTCCTATTTGATGCGACTGCAACTGAACGCAAGTGTTAGATGGCGACAACCAACTTCAGCTGGAAGGCACTGCAATTGGCGAAGGTCTTGAACGATCGCACCGCGCGTGCCCGACTTCGGAAACTGTTCCCACAGGAGTCACCCGACCTGACGTCGATCGACACGCCGTCACTGGTATGCTGGATGAAGGAGTGCACCTTTCAGCAACTCGCTTGGCCGGGCTGGAGACTGGATGGGATCCGCTGGCGTCGTGCTCAGCGTCGGGCCCATGGCGAATTCACGGAACGTCTCCTTGCGGACGCGGGCTCGCCGCAAGCTCCGTGCGACCATTGCCACGTGCGTCAGCCCACCCATCATGTAGCGTATCCGCCCGACGACGATCCGTACTTCGCTCACTACTGCAAGGCGTGTGGACCTGACATGCCGACGGGATGGTTCGTGGTCACGGAAGCATAGCGCCGTGCTGCGCCAACTCGTCAAACCCAACGAAATGTTGTTCCCCTGCACGGAGTAGATTTGACGTCCAGCGCCGATGCGTGACAGGAGCGTATAACGGCCGAGCGTGGCGGCGGGCGGGAAATTCACAGGCAGAAATGTGTCGAGCAGTAGGACGTTTGACCACGCCGAGCGACGAGAAAACGGTGCCAGCACGGGAACTCTCCCCGGTCGACCTGGCGTCGTGGGGCGGCAGTCCCCGTGCGTAGTAAATGAGCCGAAATCGGCGAGGTCTGCGCGTATTGGCATGGACCACCAGCCTACCTGCCTATGCGCCGCCTCTCCTTTCCTGTCCTGCTGTTGCTCCTCCTCGCCGCGTGCGGTGGCGGCGGCGACGCCATTTCCCCGCCTCCGACGCCCGGACCGACGCCGTCGAACGTACCGGCCGCGCTAGCGGTGGGGCTGCGCAGCCACGCGCGACGCAACCAGCATCGTCGCGACGAGCGCGAGCGACCACGCTTTCACTTACGCCACCACACCACCAACGACACGCCACAGTCGGACGGGGGCACCACCGCCATCTCGCGCTTGTTCTGCTCAAACTTGTCCGCCGCGCCACCGCCGTTCGGCCGAACCGTGGTGCGAACGCCGGGATTGATGTACGCCTCGACAAACTCCAAGTCCTTTGCCGTGATCGCCCACAGCGGGAGCGTGCGCTTGGGATCGCCGTTCTCCATCACCGGACAGTCCGGGTTCATGAGGTGCCCACTGGCAAAGCTGCCAATCGCGCGCAAGTCCGTGAACCCGAGCCGCTCGATGTCCTCACGCGAAAAAAACTTGCTCGTCGCTGGCGCGGCGCGCAGCACGCGCAGGTTCTGGTCAAACAGCATGGCGCCGTAGCGCGGATCGCTGTCTTTCGTTTCGGGCAGCATCCACGCAGCGATCTTGCGGCCCGTGTCCTTCGGGACGGTGACACTGACCACCTGCCGCCGGAATCCACCGCGTCGCAGCACGACCATGTACGTACCGGCCCGCACGGGCAGGAAGAAGGCGCCGACGGAATCGGTCTCGACCGATTGATTCGTGCCAACCACCTGCACCTTCACACCGCCGAGCGGCCGATAGCCTGTATCGGCGACGACACCGCTCAATCCACCGCGAGCGGCCACCGTCACCACAGACGGCAACGAAAACGGGACACGCTTCAGCACAATCGCGACCGTGCCTGCACCGTCTTTCACAGACACCTTCACCGATGCAGGAGCAAATCCGACCCGACGCACTTGCAGCGTGTACTTGCCGTTCGCGAGCTGATCGACGGTGAACGCGCCATCGGCGCGCGATCGCACTCGCGTGCGGAGTTGCATCACCAGCACTTCAGCGCCTTCCACCGGGCGACCGACGTCGTCTCGTACGACGCCACTGATCGCGCCCGTAACGGGTTGCGCGTCCTGCGCGCGGGCCGACGTCGTGACTGCCACCAACGCGACCGCGGCGAGCGCAGTCGGAATCCATCGAAGAATGCGACGCATTCCTGATGATCCCGACCGCACCCGCCGCTGTCAAGCCAATTCCTACTTCGCCATGAACTGTCGCTCGTTGCACACCCGCGACCGCAGCAACGCCCAACCGACGGGACGCAGGGCTTTCAAATTTGTACCGTGGCGAACGACAAATACTGGGCAGAGCTCACAGTGCGCAGCGTCAACGCGTACAACCGCAAGAAGCTCGAGGTGTTGAATCAGCTGCTGGATGTCGTGGAGCAGCCCCCCAATCGGATCCCGTCGGATCTGCAGCCGGTATAGGCATTGCGCGACGGCCGATTCTGTCGCAACGTCGGCGGGTCGCTGGAGCGGGCGAAGGAGGCCCGGTCGAGATGGTCTCACCGCTCTTGGCAGAAACCAGCAGCCCGCGGAGCAAGAAGGGTTCCTCTCACTACGATCGCGCATTCGAGGTTTCATGAAACGAGTCACTGGCATCGGCGGCATCTTTTTCAAGGCGAAGGACGCGCCGTTACTGCGAACCTGGTACAAGCGGCATTTGGGAATCGATGTCCAGGTTTGGGGCGGAGCGTCCTTCGATTGGACCGACGCCGAGGGCAAGCCGGTTGCAGGTACTACGGCCTGGTGTATCAATCCACAGGAAGGCGATCACTTTGCTCCCAGCTCTGCTCCCTTCATGGTCAACTACCGCGTGGAAGACCTCCACGCCCTGGTCGGGATCTTGAAGGAGGAAGGCTGCGATGTGCTCGAGAAGATTGAAGAATCCGAGTATGGAAAATTTGCCTGGGTCATTGATCCTGAGGGCAACAAGGTCGAGCTCTGGCAGCCCCCTCAAGGCCAATGAGCGGGCCAGATGACCATGTTGACGGTACGAATCGGTTCGATGGTGTTCACCGCCACGCTTGAATCTGCACGCGCACCACGGACAACCGCCGCGTTCCTGGCGCGCCTCCCGTTTGAAGGACAACTCGTCCAGGCGCGCTGGAGCGGCGAGGCGGGCTGGGTGCCACTCGGCGACTACGATCTTGGAGTCGCCTATGAGAACGCGACGAGTTACCCGGCTCCGGGACAGGTCCTTTGGCACCCACCCGGGCTGAGCGAAGCAGAGCTTCTCTTGCCGTATGGCAGTACATGCTTTTCCAGCCGGGTCGGCCAACTGGCGGGCAACCACTTTCTGACGATCCATGATGCACGTGGCGATCTCGCTGAGCTTGGGCGCAGACTGCTTCACGATGGTGCGCAGCCGATCAGCTTCCAGCTGATCGAGTGAGTCAGTCAGTGAACTGGTCGGTGGCGTTCTCACCGATGTGTGCCCACCGAATCCGAGCATCCTGAGTCGCTGCAACCGAGGCCACACACCGACCGCTGTCGACGGGAGGAATAGATGTTCATTCTTGGACTCTTGATCGCCGCAGTGCCCCTTGGATTCGGCGCGCTGCGCGCTGTCACAACCGGAAGTGACTGGCGGTATCTCTGGGTGGCGGTCAGTGCCTGCACGATTGCGCTGGGCGTCCTGTGGTTCCGACGACAGGTGAGCGGGCCTTCACTGGGCCGCATCGCCACCGCCTTCGTCGCTGCCGGGGTCGCTGCGGCCGCGCTGGCGTTTGCACAGGGCGCGACGTCGGTCGCCGCCGTCTTGACCGTGGCTGGCGGGTTTGGACTCTGCGAGGCGATTGGACTCGGTCTGGCGTTCCGCGCGCGCGCCGGCTAACCACGTTGGTGCGGAGAACCATTTGTCCAATGAACATTCCGAAACAGGAAAGTTCATCGCATGAACGGTTTGTTCGACGTGAAAGTCCGCGCGCCATCCCGCGTGATATTGCTGGCCAACGCCATGGTTCCACTCCGACGTGGTGGATTGGAATCGCGGATGATCCGGACGTTGGGTATCGACAGAAAATTCTAGCCTGTGCGAGGGGCACCATTCCCCGGTTCCCCGGGAGAAAGCGGGAGTGTCCAATTCCGGCCTGCCCGCGCGTCATCAGGTGTCGACCGGATGAACCGGCGGCACTCACAAGGAGATGTCATGCCGAAGTATCTGTGCCTGCAGCGACGACTGGCCGCTGGAAACGCCGAACGTCCCTCACCCGCGCAAATGCAGGATATGTACGCGAAGTTCGGCGCCTGGCAGCAGAAGTTCAGCGCGAACATCGTAGACATGGGCGGAAGACTCGGTGAGGGGAAGCTCACCACCGCGAATCCGGCGCCGGATGGACCGTTCGTGGAGATCAAGGAGCTCGTTGGCGGCTACATGATCGTCTCGGCGGAGAGTCTGGAGCAGGCGATTGCGGTGGCCCGTGAATGCCCGGGGCTAGTTGGCCCTGGATCCGGCGTGGACGTCATCGAAATACGTACTCCTTGAGCACACCCGCGCTGCTGGCCGAGCACTTTTTCCGTCACGAATATGGCCGACTGGTCGCGACGCTCTCGCGGCGGGTTGGAGCGCAACACCTCGACGCGGTCGAGGACGCGGTGCAGTGTGCGTTGATGTCCGCACTCGAAACGTGGACGGTGGCGGGCGTGCCGGACAATCCGACCGCCTGGCTCTATCGCGTGGCGCAGAACCGGCTTTGGGGCGAACTGCGGCAACACACGCGCCGCCGTCGCATCATGGAGCAGCAAACCATCCAAGCCTCCACCGTCCTGCCGGATCCCGTGGACCCGTCTCTCGCCGGGGACATGGAGGACAACCTGCTGCGCATGCTGTTTGTGTGCTGCGACGCGGCGATCCCAACGGAGTCGCAGCTGGTATTGGCTTTGAAGATTCTGTGTGGATTCGAAGTGCGCGAGATCGCGTTTCGACTGTTCACGAGCGAAGCCAATGTGTACAAGCGGCTCGGTCGAGCGCGCGATCGACTGCGGGCGCTGCCGCCACACACCGACGACCTTTCCGCGGGGCAATACGCGTCCCGGCTCCCCTCCGTGCGAACGATTCTCTATCTGATGTTCACGGAGGGCTACCTTTCGACACACGCGGAGTCGGCCATCCGCAGCGAACTCTGCGCCGAAGCGATACGACTGACCGTCATCCTGGCGAAACATCCGGTGGGCGAGTCGCCGGAAACGTCAGCGCTGGTGGCCCTGATGCATCTGCATTCGGCGCGGTTGACCGCCCGTCTTGACGGAACAGGCGGGCTCCTGCTGCTTGAGGAGCAGGACCGCGCGAGCTGGGATCAGAGGGAGATCGCGTGCGGACTGTCGTGGCTGGCCAGGTCGGCGGCCGGCGAGGAGTTTTCCCGGTACCATGCTGAGGCGGGGATTGCCGCCGAACACTGCCTTGCCCCGACCTTCCAGGAAACCAACTGGAGCAAAGTCGTCGAGTACTACAGCCTCCTTGAACGAATCGCACCGTCCGCCATCCATAAGCTGAACCGCGCGGTGGCCATTGCAGAGCTACAGGGGCCCGGTTGCCGGCCTCGCGGTGCTCGACGGTTTTCACCCTCCGACGTGGCTGGCCGATTCATATATGTGGGCAGCGGTGTTGGCCGATTTGCATCGGCGGTGCGGGAATGCAGATACGGCCAGCCGCTATCGCGCGCTCGCTTGTCAATTGGCTCCCACTGCGGCGGTCAGGCAGGTTCTGCAGCGTCGCCTCAATCTTCATCCGCTCCATCCCCTGCCGACCGGAACCGAATGACTCTCGGACGAGCCCTTCTCAATTCACTGTCTGCGCTCGCGCTCGTGTGCGGTTGCACGCGCTCGGCACCGACACCTCGCCAAACTGGACCTGAGGCCAATCGTCAGTTCGTATTGGCTTTCTACAGGGAAGGCCTTACAGGCAAGCAACCGCGACAGGCTTTCGAGCGGTACATGGCTCCTGACTTCATCGAGCACAAGCCGGATGTCGACGCGGGCACCCGCGCGGCCACCATCGCCTTCCTCGAGGAACTTATCAAGAGCATGCCAGATCCGCGCTGGGAGGTGATTCGCACGATTGCCGAGAACGATCTGGTCTTCCTGCACGCTCGTTTCACACCTGCGGCCGGCGCACCGTCGTATGCTGTTGCCGACGTGTTTCGTCTGCGCGATGGTCGAATCGTGGAACACTGGGATGTCGTCGGCGGTCCTCCGGCCGTGTCGCGCAATCCCAACTCGCGTTTCTAGCCCGCAGGAATGTCCCCGCCGCATCGGCGTTCAGCCTCGACCTCATTCACCCGCGCCGATGTGATTCATCCTGGCGCAGTTTCCCCCGCAGCGCACGAGACAGCACCACTGCCGCAACCAACGCGGCTGCCCCCAATGCCAGCAGCAGTCCGATCCGTCGCTCAACGAATCCCTCCCCCAGCAGGACGGTGCCCACCGCATAGGGGAGTTCAGCGATGGCCAGCGCCAACAGATAAACGCTGGGCGAATAGCGCACGAGTCCCAGCAGATAGCCGGGAATCTCTGATGGGAAGGCGAGTTGAATCAGCAGGACGACGCCGAACGGCGTCCGTTGTGTGAGTCGTTGTTCAAGTTGCGCCAGGAGCGTCGCTGATGCCAACCGCTGTACAACCGGTCGTCCAAGGAGCCGCGCCAACGTGTATGCCGCGACACCGCCGAGCATCCAGCCAAGCCACAATAGGAAGGCCGTGAGTACTGGTCCCCAGGCGTACACGGCCGGTGCCACCAGCACGGCACTCGAGAAGAATGCCAGCATGGCGGAAAGCGCCGCGAGGAGGACAAAGACCGTCGCACCGGCCGTCGGGTGCTGGGCAATGATGCGATCGAAGCCGGCAAACACCCTGATCATCGCCGCATGCAATCCGCTTGACGACGCGAGTGCTACCAGTCCGACGATCAGGACCGTCGAAACAACCGCGCGGGCGGTCAGCGGAGAGATGCGGTCGTGGGTCATGCGCGTGCGTCGGAAGATAGCTCCCGGCCGCGAGGTTGGCGGGACCATGTGGCGACGGTGGGATGTGCGCTCTACTTTCCGGGACGGCCCCCGTGGGGCGACGCCCGAGCGGTACCGATGCTCGTCACACTCGACGTCAGGACGAAACCGTGGCTCTACCTGATTCCCGCGTCACGATCCACATGGTGGCGAGCCTCGACGGCTTCATCGCGCGCAGGGACGGGCGTGTCGATTGGCTCGAGACGTCTGATGCATTCGAAGGCGGGGACACCATGGACCCGGAATTTGTCGAGGCGTTCCTCAAGACGATCGACTGCTACGTCATGGGGTCGCGCACCTATGAGACCGCGTTTCGTTTTGACGCCCAAGGGTTGGGGTGGGCGTATGGCGACAAACCCACGTTCGTTCTCACACGTCGCGAATTGCCGCGGACGCGAGATACCGTCGAATTCCATTCGGGTGATTTCGCGGCGTTCGTGAAAACGCGTCTGCGGCCCAGATATCGTTCCATCTGGGTTGTTGGAGGCGCGGACGTTTCCACCGAGTGTCTCCGTCTCGGGCTGGCAGACGAGGTTCGCTATTCCATCATGCCCGTACTGATTGGCGATGGAATTCCATTCTTCGGGATGCTTGACGGAGACACCGCTCTCCATCTGGCGGAGGTCAAAGCGTATCAGAGCGGCATGGTGGACCTTCGGTACGAGGTGCGAGGACCTCTTTCGACACTCGGCGGCACTCCGTGAACCGCAAGAGCGTCAGGACCATGCCCGCGGTGAAGCGTTGGACGCGCCGTTTGCGTGGCGACGTGGCATCGCTCCTCGGGACGCGGTCATGATCCGGCGCCGGGGTCGTTCCTGGGGAGGTGTTGCAGGGGCGGAAGCGACGCGGCAACATTCATACTCTGAACGAGCACACCCCCGGATGAAACCATGACCACCGCTGCGCCAGTGTCTGTCGAGTCCCTCCCGAAACGTTCCGTGCCGATTGCCGAGCACTGGTGGCTGCTGGCCGTGTTTGCCGCGGTCGTTACCGGTTTCTGGCCGTCATTCTTCAAGCATCTTCGCGCACAGGATCTGTCGCACTCACTGCACGGCTTCACGTCCACGGGATGGTTGCTGGGACTCGTGCTGCAATCGTGGTTGATGGCCACGGGCGCGCGCGTGTGGCATCGGCGCGTTGCGTTGGTGATGATCCCGATGGCCGTTGCGTTGGTCGTGACGGCCGTGCCCATGATGCAGGCGATGCTGCGAACGGGTCAGGCACAGCCCGGGTTTCAGCCGATCGCGCGAATGCTGGCCGCTTATGACGCGGCCACGCTGCTGTGTTTCACCGGCTTGCTCTCAGTGGCACTCGTCAACGTCCGGCGGCCGACCATCCATCGGCGCGCACTGAGTGCGACGGCGCTGTATGCCATTCCACCAGCGCTCGCGCGATTCCTCAACGGCCCTTCGATCGGTCTCGACTTCACGGTGGCACTGCATGCGAGCTTTGCACTTGGCTACCTCATATTGGGATGGCTCATTGTCGAGGACCGTCGCCGGAACGTGCCCGATCGGGTCTACCCGTTCACGCTGGTTTCACTCGTGGCCATCCAGTTGCTGATGTCTCCGGTTTCGACGAGTCCCTGGTGGGTGGCGCTCACGGATGCCATGAGCCGTTGACGCACGGCACTTACTGCGCATCCGTCCGCTGTGGATCGGCGTTGCCTTCATGGGGTTTGGCGTGATACGACCTTTTTGAATCGCTACACGGAGTGCGCCATGTTGCTTCCTGCTGTTGTCGCCTTGTTCGTCGGGCAGCCGTGCCCGCCAACGTCACCGGGACGTCCGTATTTCGACTTCCAGGTGAGCACGCCGGCGGTATACCTCGGCACGGATAGCACCCGTGTTCGACCGGACGAGTCCAGGCACGCGAGGCGTCCCTATCCGGCTGACTTTGCGCTGGCGCAATTTGTGGTGGACACCATTGGCGTCCCGGTGCCCGGCACCTTGAAGTTGCTGATGCAACCCGCGGGTCTTTCGGCGGAGTCGGTGATGATGGCGATCATTGCTTGGCGGTACCGGCCGGCGCGGGTCGGCGCGTGCAAAGTGCCGCAGCTGGTGCAAGCGCCGCTGCGGTGGAAGTAGCAACACAACAGGGGCGCCTCAACTGAGGCGCCCCTGTTGTGTGTGCGTCGCCCCGCTGGGCGCGACGCACACCCTAAGATCCGTGGCGCGAACCTAGCGTTTTACAATTGGGACCCCAATCATCCGTTGGGCTGAGATTTGTCTCGAATGGCAACCACGTAGCTGACGGGGTCTGTACGGTGACAGCACATTCGGCCGCTGGCGAGCACCGCTCGCGATATTTCACGGCGATGGGAGGTGTGGCGCTGCTCGCCGTCATCGGCGGCTTCGGCCGTACCTACGCGGTGCCAATGGCGCGCGGTACTTTCGCGGCACCATGGGTCGTCCACCTTCACGGCGCCTTAGCGGTCTCATGGGTGGCGCTGTTTGTTGCACAACCGCTGCTGGTACGGTGGGGTGCCTTGCGAGTACATCGAAAAATCGGGCGCGCAGGCTTGCCGTTGGCGCTCGGCGTTGCCGTTACCATGATTCCGGCCGGTGTCTTTCAGGCCACGCGCGACGCGGCGGCCGGCGCGGGTGACACGGGCATTTCCACACTGCTGGGTGTGTTCACCTCTGGCGTGTTGTTCGTGTCGCTGGTTACGGCGGGTATTGTCACCCGCCGGAATCGAGAAGCGCATTCCCGGTGGATGCTGTTGGCAACGCTCGTCGTGATCTGGCCCGCGTGGTTTCGATTCCGGCACTGGTTTCCCGCGGTGCCGCGTCCCGATGTGTGGTTTGGCGTCGTTTTGTCCTACATATGGATTGTCCTCGCCATGTTGCGCGATCGGATAACGCGCGGTGCCGTGCACGCCGTGCTGGCGTATGGCGGTACTGCGGTGATCATCGAGCAGTCGCTGGAGGTACTCGCGTTTGACCGGCCGTGGTGGCGCGCTGTGGCCAAGTCGATGTACGGATTGCTGCACGCCTGATGCGCCAGCCCGTTTCACGTCTGGCGGACATGCTTGGCACCATGCATCCGGTGCTGCACGACACCGTGTATGTGTTCGCCTGCGTGCCGCGCCACACGGACCTCCAGTCATTGGAACCGCTGGCCACGTTTCATGAAGAGGAAGGGCTCACGCTGATCATCGAGGAGCAGCGGGCGCTCAAGGCCAATTTGCCGGTGGTGTTTCGCGCCGCGTGGATCACCCTCTCTGTGCATTCGGATCTGCAGGGCGTCGGCCTGACCGCCGCAGTCTCCACGGCGCTGGCACACGCCAACATCAGCTGCAACATTGTCGCGGCGGTATTTCACGATCATCTGTTCGTGCCGGTTGAGGCTGGCCACGAGGCACTTGCGGTGTTGCAGGCTCTGCAGTCCAGGCAATCCAAAGCCTCTCCATCCTGACGCCCTGCGCATGATCGAACACGACTCCCTGGCAGACTTTGACATCCGCGAGATCACGCTGAATGACGTCACCAAGACGGTCTATGTCGCCGGAATTGGACCGGCGGTGATCGTGATGACCGAAATGCCCGGTATCACGCCGGAAGTTGCGCGCTTCAGCCGGTGGGTTCGTGACGCGGGATTCACCGTGTACATGCCCTCGCTGTTCGGCCGCGATGGCGCGAATCCGAGTGTGGAGGAAGGCGTGGCCACCTTTCAGCGGGCCTGCATCAGCGCCGAGTTCCGTGCGATGGCCGGCAACGCGTCGAGCCCGGTGACGCAGTGGTTGCGCGCGCTGGCGCGCCTTGCGCATCAACAGTGCGGCGGGCCCGGTGTGGGTGCCATTGGCATGTGCTTCACCGGAAACTTCGCGCTCACCATGATGTTGGAGGCGTCGGTGCTCGCGCCGGTGTTGTCGCAGCCATCGCTTCCGCTGGACAATCCTGCCGGCCTGGAGATTGCGCCGGAGGAGCTGGCGAGCGTACGCGCGCGACTGGAGCGCGACGATCTGACCGTGATGGCCTATCGCTTTTCGGGTGACAAGTTCTGCAAAGCCGAGCGCTTCGCCGCGTACACCGCCGCGCTGGGCGATCGGTTCATCGGGCACGTCTTGCCGGACAGCGCGGCGAAGCGCGCGGGACTCGCGCCATTTTCAGAGCACGCTGTGGCGACGCCGCACAGTGTGGTGACCGCGCACTTGATTGATGAAGCCGGGCAACCGACCATTGCCGCTCGCGACGAAATCCTGGCGTTCTTTGCGCGACGTCTTGGCACGGCGCCTGCCGCACCTGCGATGGCCTGAACACCGGTGACTGACGAAATGTCCATGGATCGCCGCGCGCATTGGGAGCGGGTGTACCGCACGAAGGGGCCGGAGCAGGTGAGCTGGTTCCAGGCGGAAGCACGCCTGTCACGCGAACTGATCGAACGGGTGGCGCCAGATCGTGCCACGCGCATCATTGATATTGGTGCGGGCGCCTCGACGCTTGTCGACGGGTTGCTGGCTGCCGGCTACGAGCACCTGACCATGATGGATTTGTCCGGCGCCGCCTTGACGGCGACACAGCATCGTCTTGGCACCAAGGCCGCAGGCATCGTGTGGGAGGAGGCGGACGTGCTCTCCACCGCCTTCGATGCCGATGCCTATGACGTCTGGCATGATCGCGCCGTCTTTCACTTCCTGACCGAGGCGACCGATCGGGCGCGCTATGTGGCACAGGTGCGCCGCGCAGTCCGACCTGGCGGGTTCGTACTGGTGGCGACGTTTGCGGACGACGGTCCGCTGAAATGCAGTGGACTGGACGTGGCTCGCTATTCCGTGAACGCGCTGTACGACGAATTCGGCGCCGGATTCCGTCTGGTGGAAGGTCATCGCGAGGAGCACATCACGCCGTCTGGTGCGTTGCAGGCCTTCACGTATTGCGTCTGTCAACGCGAATCATGAGCGCCGGCCCGTCGGGCTATTCCGGAACGCCGTTGGCGAAAAAGCTGGGCGTGGTGGCCGGTTCGCGTGTCTATCTGAAGAATGCGCCCGCTGAGTACGCGCAACTGATGGCGCCGTTGCCAGTCGACGTGACATTCACGGCGACCGTCTCGAAGCAGACCGACGTGGCCCACGTGTTCAGCGACAGGAAATCGCTGCTCTCGCAGGAGCTGGTGCGGCTTCGCAAGGCCATCAGGCCCGACGCGGCGATCTGGGTGTCCTGGCCCAAGAAGGCATCCAAGGTGCCCTCGGACATCACCGAAGACACCATTCGCGAAATCGCTTTGCCACTTGGTCTGGTGGATGTGAAGGTGTGCGCGGTGGACGAAATCTGGTCGGGACTCAAGCTGGTGATTCGCAAGGAACTTCGCTGATCACGCGCTACGGCTTTCGCGGGAGCGTGACCCACCACGGATGGAGGTTGGACCCCGTCCAGAATTGTGTCCGCGACCAAACCGCCATGTAGCCAGAGCCCGACGGTGGTGTGAACGTGAGCGCATGCGAACCTTGTGAACCATCGATGACCGGGGTCTGGAAGCGACCGCTTGCATCAGTGGTGACCGTTGCTACCTGAGCGCCCAGGGTGGGGATCGCGACATTCGGATCACCAACGATTGGATAGATCCGCACGACGACGCCTGCAATGCGTGATGCCGTTTTCAAACTGTCATTACCGGCACCGGAGGCTGAAGGGGCGATGACGGTTCCGCTCACATACCCGGAGCCTTGTGGTGATAACGGTTGGCCAATTCCGTTACCGACGGAGTCGACCGCTCCCTTCGCGGCGAAACCGGCCAACGAGTTCTGTTCCACGGGTTCATTGGTGGAACTTCCGCAGGCTGCCGTGCCAGCCAACATCAGCAGGCCAAGCCAAACGCCGCGGGATCGATTTCCGAGTGTCGAAGTCATCCCTGATTCCTCAACGGTAGAGGGCGACCGAATGATCGCCACAGAGGAAACAGCGCAAGGCCTGGCGGTCGTCACTTTCCGTTGGTCCCACCGCACGTACGAATCAGAATCGCTGCAGATCCTTCGCCGACACGACGCGTCCCGCAAATTTCGAACGCACCTCGCTCAGCAGCAGACTGTCGGACGCGCCGAAGAACAACTGATGGTAGAGCACCAGCAGCCCGGGTTTGGCGGCCGTCGCGATGGCGCCGAGTTGTGTGGCCGAGGTATGTGCCTGCGCGTGATATGGCTGACGCGCCGCCGGAATGGTGCGAAATCCGGAATCGGAGTACACCTCGTGGATCAGGATGTCGCAGCCGTTGCATTCCCGGGCGATGGCCGGATTGGCGCGGGCATCGCCGCTGATGACGATGGTGCGGTCGGGCGTCTTGATGCGGTAGCCAAAGGCATACTTCCAGGCGCTGTGCGGCACGGCAAACGCGCGCACCGAGATGCGCGCGTCTTCATACACGAGGCCTTCCGCGATCTCGTGGACGTTGGCCTTCCAGCCAGTGGCCGACGGTCCACCAGCGCTGGCGATCCGTTCACGGATGTCCTCGTCGTTGCCGTCGAGAATGCCGTTCACCAGGCGCTGGGTACCGGGCGGTCCGAACACCTCCAGTGGAGCGGCGCGGCCCTGGATCCACGGCGTGAAGATCACGTCGTTGAGCCCCATCGTATGGTCGGAATGCAGATGGGTGAGAAAGACATGACCCAGTCGGGGCACGCGCAGTCCGACCACGCCATCGCGCACCGCGGCCGCGGCGCGGCGCACGATGCCGGTGCCGGCGTCGAAGAGATAGGCGGTGCTGTCAACGACAATGGCCACGCCGGGACCGGAGCGATCGGGATCAGGGATTGGCGTACCCGTGCCCAACATGACGACGGTGGTACGCGTCGGCTGCGCCACGGCAGCGGCGAACGGGAATGCGAGTGCCAGCAGCAGGCGCATCATCAGCTCAGGAACCGGCGAGCAAGCTGTTCCATACGATCATCCTTCTTGCGTTCGGCCTCGGCCAGCAGCTCCTGGACGTACGGCTTGAGCACCGGCTCGCCCCAGTAGTAACCGGTGGCCCGCTCGGCGAGCTGCGTTTCTCCGACGCGGGCAGCTTCCAGCATTGCCCGGGCAGCGACCCGGTTGAACTCGGGATCTTCCCGTTCGGGAAGGTTATAATTGCGGCGCGGCATTTCGCCTTCCGCGTCGTCTCTCAGAAACGCCCGTGACATGCTTGCCCTCGATTCCGGCACGTGTTCGCATCGTTGCGCACGAAACAAGATAGCATCGATTATCGCCGCGCTCGTGTGCTGGCTGGCGGCGTGCGGAGGTTCGGCAGCGACGGCGGCCACGCCGGAGACACCGCAGGCGACGGTACGCTGCACACCGACGCAGAGTTCGAACGGCCAGCCGATCACTGACCCCAACGGTCCGTATGGCCATCAGACGGTGGTGGCGCAAACCTCGGATGGGCTGACACTCCGGGGGGCGCATCAGGTGCTCGAGCACGCATCCGTGCCCGACGGTGTGCGCCGCGCCGACGGAAGCGTTCTGGTGTACTACGTGAATGGTGCCGCCGGGGCCACGTGGGTGGCGCGCATTGTCGCGGATACCGCCGAGCCGATTGGACCGATTACGGTGGATGGGGTGCCGGCGCCCGTTGGCGTCGTCGATCCCGATGTGCAGACGGTGTCGGGTGGCGCGATCCGCATGTTCTACCTGAATGGTTTTGGGGCGCCGGAAGGGACGCCACGCGCCATGTGCAGTGCCGATTCGGATGATGGCGTGCGGTTCACGACGCGGGGACCGGCGTTCATATGGTCGGGCGGTGAGTCGTTCACCGACCCCAGCGTGATTCCGCTGAGTGACGGGTCGTGGCTGATGGCGATCTCGCTCGGCCAGCAGACGGTTATTGCGCGGTCCAGCAACGGTGTGTCATTCACCCGCGAGTCCACCCTGTCGTTTGGCGGGGTTCCTGAATTGGCTATCGCCCCGGATGGCGCGGCGAGACTTTATGTGTGTGCGGGCGCGATCGTGGCGTACCGCAGCATCGATGGAGGCCGAACCTGGTCGCGGGAGCAGACGGTGATCAGTCCCGGATTTCAGGGTCACAACATCGTCTGCGATCCGTCGATGGTGACCGGCGCCGGTTTGTTTGTTTTCAAGACCGGTTGACCTGCCGGCGTCCGGTCTGGTGGTGCTTGCGGTTGGTAACGTCAAATATTACTATATAGGTGTATAGCGTTGTATAATCTTCCGGCTCTCACGGGCAGGAGTTTTTTCATGCGTCTCTCCCACCGAATTCTGGCGGCCGTTGCCCTCGGCATCGTGACCACGGCCTGCTCCGACACCCCCGCGCCACCACCGGTGGCCACGGGGACCGATCATACCACCGAGTCCGCCGTGACCTTCCGGGAGGCCGCGTGGAAGCCGAAACGCGAAGCTGATATCCCGAATGACTCGCTGGGGGCGTCGATCAAGCGCGGGCTGTACCTGTTGCGATTCACCCCTGAAAGTCTGCCGGCGTACGCGACGTCGAATTTGCGGTGCACCAGCTGTCACCAGGACGATGGCATTCGGCCAACCTCGGGACCGTTGACCGGTTCGCACGCGCGATTCCCGAAGTACATGCCGCGTTCGGGCACGGTGATCGCGCTGGCGGATCGCGTCAATTACTGCTTCACGCGCTCACTGTCAGGTAACGCGATTCCCGTGGGGAGTCGTGAAATGGTGGATATTCTGGCGTATCTCGCATTCATCTCGAAGGATATCCCGGTCGGCACCAAGATCGCCGGTGCCGACGGTCTGGTGTCGATGCCCGATACGCTGGACGGCGATGTGGCGAGAGGCGAGGCGCTCTTCACGGCCAAGACCTGTATCACCTGCCACGGTCCGGAAGGGGCGGGCAATGGTCCGATTCCTCCGCTGTGGGGTCCCAAGTCGTACTCGATTGGCGCGTCAATGACGCGTATTGAACGCGCCGCAAGCTTCATCAAACACAACATGCCGCAGACGGCACCCGGGACGCTTACCGCGCAGGAGGCATTCGACCTCTCGGCGTACATCAATTCTCATCCGCGCCCCGACTCGCCGGGCAAGGAACTCGACTGGCCGATGGGCGGCGCACCGGCCGACGTGCCGTACGACACCAAGGGACACCAGGCTTTCCGTCCGCCACCAGCGCTTCCGCGGGCAAATCCGAAGGGCGCGGTGTGGCCGAACCCGGCGGCCATCAGTCACGCGAAGCAGTAAGTTCTGGCCATGACAGATCCAACGACTCCTTCTGACGTCGCTTCGGCGGTGTCGCTCTCGCGTCGCGAGTTACTGACGGGCGCCGCCGGTGTCATTGGCGGCGCGGTGCTGGCGGGTCTTCCGATGTCCGTTGACGGACAGGGCGCGAAGCCGACGGCTCCTGTTGTGCCGCCGCCCGCGCGACCCGTGGTGCCGCTCGATGCCACCAAGCTGCAAGGTGCACCGACGGCGCCGCTTGGCATGCGTTCGGATTTTGAATCGCCCACCCGCGCACCGTACGGGGAAACGACGGGGAGTTCGCTCACCCCGTTGCAGGATCTCACGGGCAACATCACGCCGTCCGATCTGCACTTTGAACGACATCATGCGGGCATCCCCGCGCTTGATCCCGAACGCCATACGCTGACGATTCACGGGCTGGTCGATCGGCCACTCACGTTCTCGCTGAACGACATCAAGCGGTTCCCGCAGGTGACCCGGACGTATTTCGTTGAATGTTCGGGGAATGGTCGCAACTCGTATCGCGATCCCAAGCCCGACATGACGCCGCAGAAGGTGTCGGGGATGGTGAGCACTTCGGAATGGACGGGTGTGCCACTCGCGACGCTGTTGCGCGAAGCGGGGGTGAAGCCGGAAGCGACGTGGTTCCTTGCCGAAGGTGGCGACGCCTGCCTGCTCACGCGCTCCGTGCCGATCGCCAAGGCGTGGGATGACGCCATGATCGTGTGGGCGCAGAACGGTGAGTCGCTGCGTCCGGCACAGGGGTATCCGTTGCGCCTGTTGCTGCCGGGATGGGAGGGCAACATCAACGTGAAGTGGATTCGACGCATCGAACTGGGTACGCAGCCCTGGATGACCCGATGGGAAACGTCCAAGTACACGGACCCACTGCCCAACGGCACGGCGCGCATCTTCACCTTTGAGATCGACGCCAAGTCGATCATCACGTCACCGGCCGCGCCGAACACGCTGGCGTCGCAGGGGTGGCATTCAGTGAACGGCCTCGCCTGGAGCGGACGTGGTCGCATTGCACGGGTGGAAGTCAGCACCGATGGCGGTGGCACGTGGCACGATGCCGAGTTCCTGAATGCGCCGCAGCCCAAGTCGACGGTACGTTTCCAGTACATGTGGGAGTGGAAGGGTGGCGAATCGGTGTTGCTCAGTCGCGCCACCGACGAGGCGGGGTTCGTTCAGCCGACCCGCACGGCGCTCATTGCCGAACGCGGGCTCGGTACCGACTACCACTACAACCAGATTGTGGGTTGGAAGGTTGACGGCGCCGGTCACGTGACCTTTCACGGAGCGACCTGATCATGCGACGTGAAATGCTGTGCCTGACGGTGCTGACCCTTTGTTTGTCAGCCTGCAACAAGACCGATGGCGGGTCGGGCTTCGGTACCTCGGCCACATCGGGTGCGTCATTTGCCGACTACGATGCGGGCGCGGTGCCCGGCGGTCCGGGTGCGAAGAAGGCGTATGCGCTTGGGCATGCGGTGGTCGACTCGCAGTTGGCGACGATGAACCTTGACGTCGGCTCGGACGGCACGGAGCTGCCGATAGGGAGCGGCACGGTGGCACAGGGCGCGGCGCTGTATGCCACACAATGCGCGCAGTGCCACGGCAAGAAGGGAGAAGGGATGGTGCCAGCCTATCCGCAACTCATCGGCCGCGATCCGAAAGCCGAGAAATTCCCGTTTGCCAACGATCCCAAGTTGCCGCACACCATTGGCAATTACTGGCCGTACGCGACCACGTTGTTCGACTACATCAGGCGGGCGATGCCGCACGTTGCCCCAGGCTCGCTGACGGATGATCAGGTGTACGCGCTCTCGGCGTACCTGTTGGCCGAAAACGATGTCATTGCCGACACCGCCACGCTCGACGCGGCATCGCTGCGTCAGGTCCGCATGCCGTATCGCGATCGATTCGTTCCGGACGACCGGAAGCCGGGTTCCCGCGCGAAGTAGTGTTTCCCCCACCGTAAGGAGCGTCACATGTCCCATGCTGCCAGTGTTTCCGCAGCCGCCAGTACACCGGCGGTTCGCACCGAAAAGCTTCCACCGTGGTTGTTCTACGGTATTCTGTTCGGCCTGCTTGGCGCGGCGTCGATTGTGCTGTGGGGGCCGATTGGTGTGTCGGGCACCTACCCGCGCTTCATCGGCGCGCTCATGCGCGTATTTGATCCGTCGTACGCCGAGGCGAATCCGTATCTGGTGAAGATGGGTTCGCTGCTCAAACCGGAATCGTTTCTCGTGGTGGGTTTGCTGATTGGCGGATTCATCGGTGCGCGAGCGAACCGGGAGAAGGCTCCGGCGTGCGAGATGATTCATCCCAGCGAGACGACGACCGCGAAGCGCTATCGCGACGCGTTCATCGGCGGGTTCCTGATCGTGTTTGGCGCGCGCATTGCGGGCGGCTGCACCAGCGGCCACATCATCTCCGGGATCACCCAACTCTCGGTGAGCGGGTTCATCTTCGCCATTGGCACCTTCGCCACTGGCATCATGTCGGCAAAGATGTTGCACGGCCGTCGCACGGCAGGAGTCTGACCATGACCGCCGCTTCCATTTACGCGTTGCTCGTGGGCGTCGGGATGGGCTTCTTCATCCAGCGGGTTCGTGCGTCGAGCCCGGCGATGATTGCCAGCAACCTGCGTCTCGAAAATCTGTCGGTCATCAAGTTCATGGCGCTCACCATGGCGGTGGGCATGATCGTCGTGTACGGACTGTCGATGGTGATGCCCGAGCAGATGCACTTTGACATCAAGCCGACGTACGTGGTGGGTGTGTTGCTGGGCGGACTGGTGTTCGGCGTCGGCTTCGGCGTTGGCGGGTACTGCCCCGGCACGTGCGTGGTGGGCATTGGTGAAGGCCGCAAGGACGCCATCGTGGCGATTCTTGGCGGCGTGGTCGGTGCACTGGTGTTCACGCTGGTGTACACCGCGCTCATTGCGCCCATCGTCAAGATGGTGGATCTGGGCAAGATCACGCTGCCGGGTGTGCTGCACCTGCCGCCGTTCGTGGTGGCCGTGGTGGTGGGCGCGATCTTCATGGCCGTGATTCGGATGCTACCGACAACGGTGAAACCGGCGCGGTAGCTGCATGGCTTTGAGGGTTGAGTGGTGAGGGACAGAGGGAGGAGCAACTGAAGCGTTGAGCGGTGAGGGGCGAGCGGTCAGGGCAGAGTAACTCTGCCGTCACCGCTCGCCCCTCACCGCTCAACGCTTCGGTTGCTCACTCCTCGGGCCCTTTACACCTCAACGCCTTCGCTACTTCCTCACCGGCCGGAAGGTGAACCCCACCAGCACCGACTTCTCCGACATGGTGTTGGTGACCGATGTATTGGGTATCGCCGCGGGGCGGTACATCGCGCCCTTGATGGAATTCTCCAATGCGGTGTACGCAGCCAGGTTGAGTTCCACGCCCTCGCGAATCTGGAAACCAATGCCACCGGTGATATGGTGTTGCACCACGGCCGGCGCGGGAATGTTGAACATCGACTGTTCGTCGGGGATGGGATTGCCCGAGTAGTTGTAACCGCCGCGTAGCGTCACGCGATCATTGGCCTTGAACTGGATGCCGGCGGCCACCACGACGATGTTCTCCCAGCCGAAGCCCTTCACCGAGCCGTCAGCGTTGTATCCCTTCTCCTGGAAGCCCTTGGTGCTGGCATAGGTCATGTACTTCGCGTCGAGACCGTAGTGCACCCGATCGGTGGGCGAGAAGGCCAGGCCGGCGGCGTAGATGGCCGGCGCGTCCATGCGGAACTTGATGGTGCGCGCGGTGCCGAAGTCCGGAAGATTCGGATTGGCGTGCGTGGACACGTATTCAAAGTCCTGGAACATCTGTGTTGAGGTGTACGCGAGCCCGACGGTGAACTTCGGTGTCACGTCGTACTGAAGACCAGCCTGCACCCCAAAACCGAAGGCTCCGTCTGCCGCGGCGGCCGATGGATAGAACGCGCGGTCATCCTGGGTGCCCGGGGCCCGATCGATGCCGGGATCAAAGTCCGGCGACGCGATTGGCATGGGATCGACAGCGAGCGACGCCCAATCGATGTTGGCGGCGATACCGAAGCGCAGCTTGTCACCGGCCTTCCAGGCAATGGCGGGCGAGATCTTCATCAGGCCGAAATTGGAGTACACCTGCCCGAAGCCGTTGGGACGCGGTGCGAGCATCGGATTGGTGGGATCGGATTTGTAGTTGACGCCAAAACCACCGATGCCAAGTCCGGAGAGACCAATCACCACCTTGTCATTGAGTTCGGTGCTGAAGCCAAACGCCGGAATGGGCGTGAATTCACTGACGCTGGTGGTCGTGCCCGTGAAGGTGCCGTAGGACGACGTCACCGAACGATCGGGTTTGAGCATCTCGAATCCCATCTCGAGATTGGTGCCGGCAAACGTCGCAAGTCCGGCGGGATTGCTGTAGAAGGTGCCGAGCAGGCTGGCGTTGGACGCCACGCCGATGCCGCCAACAGCCGAGTTCACGGCGCCGACGCCATGCAGGAAGTGTCCATCCGTCGCGCGGGCCGCTGCGGGCGCGAGGAGAACGACGGTGGCCGCGAGGGCCGAATACCACGACGAGCGCATATCGAATAGTCTCCGCGAGTGATTAGTGATTCGGGGTGATGGTGTGCTGTTGGGAATGCCTCAGTGACCGAGTCCGGCGACGCGTCTTAGCGAGGCCGCGAGCGATGGTTGGAGTACCGGGTCGGGTGGAAAAGCGACATCGAAGCTCGCCGATGTCGGCGCGCCGGCGGCGCGCAGCCAGAACGCGCGGTAGGCTGCCGCCCGGGTCGGCAGCAATTGATCGAGCAGATCGCCGCCGCACCGCACGGCGGCCAGACTGGCGCGGCGTGCACTGCGCGGATCGGCCGCATTGAAGCCGCGCGCGTGTTCGGCGGCGCGTGTGACGGCGGGGAAGCAGAGCTCGCGCACGAAGGCCAGCAGTGGCGCTTCCGCATCGGGATCGCCGGCGCCCGTGCCCACGGCAATGATGTTGTCCGCGCGGTCGGACGTGCCGGCAAACATGCGTCCTTCCGCGCCGATGGCGGGGCTGACAATCAGTCGTCCGCCATCGAGTCGCTCGGCCTGCAACCACGGTTGCAGTGCGGGCGTGAACACGGAATCGAGGCGCTGCTGCCACGCGGCCAGTTGCGCCGGCGACGGTGGCACGGCGCGCGCGTGCTCGAGCGCGGAGGCCAGTTCGGGGAAACGGTCTCGGCGCGCATCGGGAGAAAGCGCGTTGGTCAGCGCAGCGGTAACCAGCTCGGCGCGCGGTGCCGACGCGATGGCGGGCGTTCGGGAGGCGGCACGCAGGGCCGCCACCAGTGCCGCCCGATCGGCGGTTGGATAGTAGAGCGGAACGAAGTGCAGGATCTCAAAGTCGCGCGACTGGGCGAGGGCGCGCGCAAGTGGGGCTACGCTGGCATCGTCGCGCGGCACGACGAAGGCGAATGCGCCAGCGCCCGGCAATCGCAATCTGGCCAGCAGGTCGAACCACGCGAGACTGGCGTCGGGTGACGACACCGTCCAGCGGGCAGCTGATGAGGCGTTTGCCGCGTCACGATGTGGTGCTGACGACGATTGCGCCTTCACGGCGCCCGCGATGACCGCCGAGGCAAAGCCCGCCAGCACCATGGGCCATCGGAACCGACATTGTATTGCCATATGCCTGATCATGCATATAACAATCGCCGGGTGCCATCAGCGATTCCCCGACCCGTTGCCGGGGGAAGAGGGTCGACGAGACCCATTCGGGAGAATGCAGGTCAGCATTGCACCACTGATTGCCGGGTCCAGCGACCAGACCATGGAGCCCGTAGTATGTTCACGAGCCTTGGCCACTGCGGCCGGTGCCTCATGTCCCGTTCCCTTGTCCCACGACTCTCGCGTGACTTCCAGCCACAGACCGGGCGCATCAACCAGGTCCACAGACGGATCGCCCAGCGTGTCAGGCTCCGCCGCGACGAGCCCGTCCGCAGGCCGGTCAGCGCGTCGCGGCAGCAGCAATTTGATTGCTCTGGGTTCTGCGGCGGTGCTGGCGGTGTACGCGGCGGGTTACGCGCGCACCAAGCCAGCCGCCGACCGGATGGCCGCAGCGAGTACTGAGCGCCGGCCAGCGGCAGGGGGCGCTGAAGCGCCGCGTGTTGGCGCGCCGAGCATCGAATCGGCTGCCGTTGGTGAGGTGAAGGCGGGAGCGACCGCGGTTGTGCCACCGGTGGCGGTATCGGTGGAACCCGAGGCCACGCCGAAAGCCGCTCAGAAGTCGGTCACAAAGGTCGCTGCTACGCCAGCCGGCGAACCGCTGGCCACGTCGCACGAAGCGACCGCATCGGAATCGGCCGTTGGCGCGTCCACCGACGCCCACACGCCAACGTCGGTGACGCCCTCGGTGTCATCTGCCGTGGTGTTGGCAGCCACACCGTCCGCGCCGGCGTCTTCGCCCGTCGTCGGCGCGACGCCGGCCACCACCGTCCCATCACCTGCTGCGGCTGCCACCACGGACGCATCGACAGCGGCTACCGCTCCGGCCAAGCCGGTGTGGCGCGACGGCATCTTCATGGGACGCGGCACGTCGCGACACGGCGACATCGAAGCGATGGTGGAGATCAAGGACGGACGCATTGTGGGCGCGGTGATTTCCCAGTGTTTGACGCGCTACTCCTGTTCGTGGATCAATCACCTGCTGCCACAGGTGGTAACGCGACAAAGCGCCGACGTGGACTACGTGTCGGGTGCGACGCAAAGCGCCAACGCGTTGTACTACGCGGTGCTCCAGGCCCTCGCGCAGGCGAAGTGACGCGCGACGAGGCGTACGTGTGCGCCCATGCGTTGATGGGGACGACGGTTTCGGTGCAGGTGATCGGTCACGGGGCCAGCCAACGGGCACGACGCGATCGCCAGCGCGGCGTCGATCGGGCCATCGGATGGTTCACGCATGTCGAGTCGGTGTGCACGCGCTTTGACGCGCACAGTGAATTGCGTCGATTGTCGACGCGCATCGGTGAGGCGGTGCCGGTGAGCCCCCTGCTGTTCGAAGCGGTGCAGTTCGCGTTGGCGGTGGCGGACGCGAGCGACGGTGCCTTTGATCCCACGGTGGGGCATCGCATGGAAGCGCGCGGCTTTGATCAGGCGCATCGCACGGGTGCGCGGGTGGCCTCGGACATCAGCGTAGCGGAAGACGTGAGCTATCGCGATGTGGAGCTCGACGCCGAGGCGCGCACCATCACGTTGCACCGACCGTTGGTGCTGGATCTCGGTGCGGTGGCGAAGGGGCTGGCCCTGGACATGGCGGCGCGCGAGTTGGCGCCGCTGGTCAATTTCGCGCTGGACGCGGGCGGCGATCTGTTTCTGGGCGGACACAATGCTGCGGGTGACGCGTGGGCGGTTGGTTTGCGGCATCCACACGACACGACGCAACTCCTGGACACGATTCATGTGACCGACACCGCCGTGTGCACCTCCGGCGACTACGAACGACCGGGACACATCCTGCACGCGGTGCATGGCGAATCGCCAGCGACGATGGCCAGTGCCACGGTGGTGGCGCCGTCGGCCATGGTTGCCGACGCGCTGGCCACGGCCGCCTATGTGCTTGGACCGACCGACGGCATCGCCTTGCTGGAGCGCCACGATGTGAGCGGGTTGCTGGTGACGTCCACGATGGATCGCTACACGACGCGCGCGTGGATCCAATGACGGAAGCGGCGATCGCGACTCCAATTCAACCCTGGCGCGGGCTCAAGCGGTTCTTCCGCACGCCGAAAGGATTGCTGATTCTGGTACTGGCGGTGCTCATCCCGCTGGCGGCGTACGGCAGCGGCGGCATGGTGGTTGCGCCCGGCGTGCTGGCGGCGGCATTGGCGGCCATGCTGGTGGACGCACCAATCCTGCGATGGCGCGAGAACGCCTGGGAGTTTCCCAGCGGGGCGCTGCTGACGGGGCTGCTGGTGGCGATGGTACTCAGCCCGCATGAGCCGTGGCACATCGCCGCCGTGACCGCGGCCGTGGGCGTACTCAGCAAGTATGTCGTGCGGGGCCGTTCCGCCAACGTCTTCAATCCGGCGGCGTTGGCGCTGGTGGCCACCTTCTATGTGTTCGACACCGGCCAGAGCTGGTGGGGCGCGCTGCCCGAGTTGCCGATTGCGGCGATCGCGGCGTTGTTCGCGACGGGGCTCTACATCACCGTGCGCGTCAACAAGATGCCGGCGGTGCTGGCATTCCTGGGCGTGTACTACCTGCTGATCACGATCACGGCGTTCACGGGCGATCCGGCACACGTGGCCGAGTTGTATCGGGAGCCCGATTTGCATGCCGCGCTGTTCTTTGCGTTCTTCATGGTGACCGATCCGCCAACGTCACCGCCCAAGCCGCGCGACCAGATCACGTTTGGCGTGATCACGGCGGTGGTGAGCTACGCGGTGTTCGAACTCATTGGCGCGGCGTATTTCCTGCTGGCGGGTTTGCTGGTGGCGAACGCGTGGGAAGCGTGGCGGCGGTATCGGGTGCGCGCCGCGCGAACAGCGCAATAATCCGATCATACCAATGGGTGCGCGTCGGCATGGTGCGTGCGGATTCGCGATCACCGGGTGTGCGACAGATGGGGCAGTTGCTCATTTTCGGTTCCTTGCCGAACTGCACCACGGCCGGTCCGCGGATCACCACTTTCCGATCGATCGTGTCGTTTACGGTGACGGTGATGATGAGCGTCGAACCTGATACGCGCCCGACAAACTGCGCCGGCATGGTCGGACCAATCGCGACCGGGTAGGCGCGCAGCAGGAAGCTGCCGGATACCGTGAAACGCCCGTCAGTGTCGAGCGTGACGTGCCGTGGAATGTCGCCGTAGGTGCAGCCGATGTGCACATGCAGCAGCGTGTCCGTGACAATGACGCCGGCGCTGTCACCGCCCCACGTGCCGACGGCGAGCACGCCGTTGGCCGGGGGGCCGCTGGGCGAGTCGGTATCGCAGCCGATCGCGCATATCAGGGCGACGGCGATCATGGTGCGCACAGGATTCATCGCGGTGGTTCCGGTCGCGGAGTGGCGGGGCGTGGTTACAGGAACAACCATACCCACGCGTGAACGGTCACTCACGCGCGGGTATGGCGACTCCACTCCTTCAGTTGAAGTACACGTTCACCATGAACTTGGTCGGATCGATGGCCGTGGTCTGGCACACGGCGCGATACTCCGGGTGTGACCAGTCATTGTGCATGTAATAGAGCGAGCCTGATGTGAACACGCTGGTGGCAACGGACTGTCTGAGGTAGCCCGAAATAACGTCGCCAGACTTTCTGAGTGGCACGTCATGGAGACGGAACTGGATTCGCGAATCGGTGGTGATCATCCACTTCGGGGCGGGGTCTGAACTGAATTCGTAGCGCAGACTCTCAACGAGTCCCAGATATGAACCCTCGATATCAGCCCAGGTGGTGTCACCGACTCCAGGACGCAACGTTCCGTGCACGCTGACCGTGTGTGTGGCTCGCCAATCGTCAGTCACGAATGGCACCGAGCCGCTGGCCGAAAAGTTCGCGCCGTCGAATTTGAGCGTTGCGAGCGTGGGCCCGATGTCTGGCCCCCATGGGCTTGTATTGAGGCCAATCGTGGTCGGGCACGCCCAATCCTGACCGGGGCTGGCGCTGTTCATGACAATCCAATCGCCGATCGACACACTGAGGGAAGTGTAGCCATAGGTCGCTACGCGCACGTCTGCCATCGTGATGGTTTGCGATGTGTTCGTGCTCCACGGAACGGTGTACGGGCCGAGGTCGACGGAGTCGAGTCCGCCATTCGTTTTTGCCCGATACATCCGCAAGCGTGAGGTCCCGGGGTAGAGACGCGGCAGGAAGAACCGACCGTCCGCCAAGGTCAACCGCTTCCCGGTGGTGTATTCGGAACTTCCGACTTTGACCACCGAGGCGACTTCGACTCCCGCAACCGGCAATCCGCGATCGTCGAGCAGTCGACCAAGCGCGTTGTAACTCCAACCAGCGGGTTCGAGCACGGCGGCGAGTGCCTGCTCACTGCCGGCGAGCCCTTGCAGGGCGATACGGAGTTCGTCGGGTGTGCGAGGACCGTCGGCCAACACGCCAAGGAGTGACGCAATTCCGACGCCCAGGGCCGGCGCACGCGAACGTGACAGCGGTCCATAGTGATCGTACACGAGCGTGTCCGCACCGGTGCGCGTCAGGGCGGCCAGCATCGCCCCGCCGAATCCCTCGAGACTGGGAAAGTCCGTCGCGGTCGGCGTGGTGCCCATCATTTCGCGCACGCTCAGATTGGGCGTCAGCGAGCGCAAGTCCCACTTCGTCAACGTGCCGTTGATGCTGAAGTCGGCGAAGTGTGAATACTCCTCAATCAGGCTCCGGCGAAACCCGTTGGTCACGAAGCCGAGATCGTGAAACCCTGTGGCCGCGTAGCTCAGGAGTTCATTGTATCGCGCGTCGCCCACGAGCATATGCGTCACGTAGTGTGTGACCTCATGGCTGGCCGCGTGCGGAAAGTCCGGGAGGCTGATGTTGTAGTAGATCGTGGGGACGTAGCCGGTGAACAGACTGCACCAGTAATACCCATCCCCGGTCGCTCCGGCGGACAACGTATAGGGCCGCTCGGCCATCGCCGTCCGCAGTCGCGCGGCGTCAGCCACGGACAAATTGGCCAGCCACCAGTCGATTGCGCGTTGGGTCTGCAAACGCAGTTCTCCGCGCTTCGTCGACGTCGATGACCCGGCCGGGATCGGTGCCGTCGCATATGCCTGTACACTGGGACGTGCTCCCACGGTGACAGAAGGCGTCAGGGCGGCGACCCGCATGCTCGCACTGCGCGCAGCACTACGTGCAGCACTACTCGTATTGGGTTGAATCAGGAACACCACCGTGTCGCCGCGTACGCTTTGCAGCGGAAGCCCCCACCATCGCACCGAATCCCTTCCGTTGGTGGCCGCGTCGAACACCTGTCCGTAGAAATAGCCGTCCAACTCGCCACCGGGCGGTCGTGTGACCGCCATCTCCACACGCTCGGATCCACTGAAGTTCACAGTGGCGCGCGTGGCGCCCGCGTCGGGAAGGTCAGGACCACCGACCACCCGGGCTACCGACAGTGTTCCATGGCCACCGGCCGGGAACTCGACCCGCCAACCGGTTACCGTGTCGCGTATCGAGGTTGAGGCCCCCGTGTTGACCGCGTAGGTACGTCTGGGCGCCGTCGCCACACCGCCGACTGCTACGGCTGTTGCGACGAAGGTTGGCGGTGTCGAGCTGCTCACGACATCAGCGTCGATGATGGTGACCGTCACCTGCGGTGTCCCCGGTGTGCTCCCCATGGTCCACGAGCCGGTCGTCGCGCGTCCGTCAGCATCGGAACGCGGTTCCGCGACCGCGACAGTGCTTCCCGCATTCGGTGAAAATCGGACACGAACGTCGGCGATCGGCGCGCCGTTGCGATCGGTCACGCGCACCGTAGGCGGGATGAACACCGGGGTGCCAACAATGGCCTGCTGGCCATCACCGTCAAGCGCGGTGACGATCGCATCAAGTGCTGGATCGGCGGTGGCCGTGAGCGCCACCGGAGTGCCCGCTCCTGAAGCCAACTGCACGGTGAGCGTCTGAACGCCTGCCGTCGCGCCGAGCGTCCAGCGGACCGTGGCGCGGCCCGCGCCGTCGGTGATTGCCGATGCGGGATCGACGAGACCGCCACTGGCAGCAAATGTCACCGACGCGCCGGAAACGGCTGCGCCCGCCGCGCTCTGCGCAAGCACGACAATGGGGTCCGACAGCGTGCGTGTGATGCGGGCGTGTTGATTTGCGCCAGAGACGACGACCACCGCAGTGGCTGTCGGCGGGGGCGGGGTTGGGGGCGCCGTGGAATCTCCGCCACCGCACGCCGATAACAGCAGGAGTGAGCCAATCACGGCGACGCGCGTGATGGCGTCAGCGGCATGATTGATGGAAGCTGCATGAACGGAGCACATCCGTCCTCCCGTATTGCATTGGAATCGCTATCGCATTGGGACCGCTATCGCTCAGTGCGACGATCTATTGGTGCCGCGCGAGGCGCCGGCCGGCAATCGGGGAGCCCAGTGTCACGTGTGCGGGAAACGCTCACACCACCGCGGGCGGCACGAAACTCATCGCGTGTTCGGCGAGTGCGGTGATACTGAGCGCCGGATTCACTCCGGGATTGGCCGGCATCGCGGCGCCGTCGCAAATGAGGAAATTCCGATAGCCAAACGCCTGATGTCTGGCGTCCACGACACCTGATTCGGCCGTGGCGCCGATCGGGGCGCCGCCAAGGATGTGCGCCGTGGTGGGAATGTTGGCGGTGGCTTCAAACACGCTGCTCTGGGCGACGCCGCCGGTGTGACGGGCCAGCCATTCGACGCATTCATTGGCCACGTCGATGAATGTCGGATTTGGCTTGTCCGGATTCTGTTCCGTGCGCAGCGAGATGCGCCCGAACAGGCCCCGTTTGGGGCGAAAGGCGATGGCATTGTCGCTGGTTTGCATCACCAGCACCACCAGCGTGCGCTTGCTCCACCCGAAGGGCCAGCGGCCACGCAGAAACCGCAGCGGATGACGGGCGATACTGCCCAGCATCATCAACGGGCGCGTCACGCGCGTGCCCTTGCCGGTGAGCGGGGCGAGCAGCAACGACATGAAGTCGCCACCCTGGCCATAGGTGCAGAACTCGATGTGCGTATCGTCACGCGGATGGACGCTGGCGCTGATGGCGACGTCATTCCAGGTGGCGCGGGCGTCGTCGGGGAGCGTGATGGCCAGGATGGACTCGCTGTTGGTGCGGACGAGTTCGCCCAGCCGATCGCTCAAGCGTGGCAGCGATCCCGATGCCTTGCACTGGATGAGCAGTTGGTTGGTGCCCAGTGCGCCCGCCGCGACGATGACGCCGCGTGCCGTGAACGTGCGGCGACCCTTGGCCAGCCAGGCGCCCGGC
Source organism: Gemmatimonadaceae bacterium (assembly GCA_016720905.1). Taxonomy (NCBI): domain Bacteria; kingdom Pseudomonadati; phylum Gemmatimonadota; class Gemmatimonadia; order Gemmatimonadales; family Gemmatimonadaceae; species Gemmatimonadaceae bacterium. The sequence goes on from JADKJT010000037.1 coordinate 43,630, forward strand.
ACCTGCGTGGTCACGCGATAGCCGTCGCTGCCATCGGTCGCACCAATGGGCGCGATGTCGGTGACCTGACAATCGGGAACGAGCGCGGCACCACGCTTCTCGGCAAACCACAGGTAGTTCTTGAGCAGCGTGTTCTTGGCTCCATGTCGGCAGCCCACCATGCAGGCACCGCACTTGATACAGCCCGTTCGGTCCGGCCCATCACCACCGAAGTATGGATCGGAAACCGTTTCTCCCGGTGTTCCGAAAAACACGCCAACCGGAGTGCGCGTGAAGGTGTCCGCAACGCCGAAGTGCTGGCCGACTTCCTTGAGCAACTCCTGGCCGCCACTGGCGAACGGCACGGTCTGCACGCCCAGCATGCGTTCGGCCGTGTCGTAGTGCGACTGCAGCGCCGTGCGCCAGTCTTCCAAACCAGCCCACTGCGGATTCTCGAAGAATGCCGGCTTGGCGCGATACAGTGTGTTGGCGTACACCGTGCTGCCACCACCCAGGGCCGACCCACTGGCGATGAAGATGTCGCGAAATGGCGTCAATCGCAGAATGCCGCGCAACCCAACCTGCGGCGCCCAGAGAAAGCGCCGCAGGTTCCATGCGGAGGCGGCGTACTCGTGGTCGGCGTGTCGCCGCCCGCTCTCGAGCACGGCCACCCTATAGCCCTTCTCACTCAGACGCAGCGCGGCCACGCTGCCGCCAAATCCGGAGCCGACGATGATCCAGTCGTAGTCGAAGCCGTTTGGCGATGCCATTCAGCTAGCGGCCGCGGGGCCTGCCGGTGCGCACGCCACCGATGATAATGGGGATGCCACGGAAACCGCGGTAGAACGGACTGAAGCCGTAGGAGCCATAGTATCCGAAGCCGGCAAACATGAAGGGATCGTACAGTGGATAGCGCGCGTTGTTGTACGAACGATCATCGCGCTCATTCGTTTCCACTTCCAGTGGCGCGATGGCCACCGACGCGTTGCCCAGAACGTCCTTGCAGGCGCGCTTCTCCTTGATGGCCTTGGCCACCAGCTTGCCGTCCATCCAGAGTTCCATGGCGGCCTTCGACTTGGAGTCGAGTTCCACCAGTTCGCGCGCGCCCAGGGTGAGCTTGACGTGCTCGGTCCCCTTTTCGAGGGCGTATTCCACATCAACCGGCTTGGCGCCGTCGTTGCGAATGACAAAACGGTCGTCGCAGCGATAGCCAAAGGTGAGCTGGGCGATTTCGGCGACCGGCGTCCGTGACACCTCGGTGATCTGCGCGCCAGCCGGCGAAGCGCCGGTGATGCTGCCGACCGCGAGCGCCATCAACGTCATTGGGAAAGTGAATTTCGACCGCATGGTGTCTCCTGTTGTCGTCGCCGAATCGCGCTCGGCCCACGCCGAGTCACGCACCGGCCTTCACTGCATTTGACACGCTCGAAGAATAGCACCCTATATGTCCGGGAACGAGGACGGGGGTGTCCGGAAACGACCGCAGGGTGCAGACTCATGGGTATGCGTACCCATCTGCTGTTGTATGGAGCAACCGGATATGTCGGCGAGGCCACCGCGCGTTTTGCGGTCGCGTCCGGAATGCGGCCGATTCTGGCGGGTCGAAACGCCGGCGCGTTACAGCGCTTGGCGGGCGAGTTGGGCGTGGAGTATCGGGCCTTCGCCCTGGACGATCCGGTCGCGATCGACACGGCGCTGCGCGAGGTCGCGGTCGTGCTCCATTGCGCCGGTCCATTCCTTCACACGTACCGGCCCATGGTGGACGCGTGTCTGCGCACGGGCGCGCATTATCTGGACCTGACCGGCGAACTGCCCGTGTACGAGGCGATTGCCGCACGCGATGCGGACGCCAAGTCGCGCGGGGTGATGCTCATGCCGGGCGTTGGATTTGATGTGGTGCCCACGGACTGTCTGGCGGTGCATCTCAAACAGCGATTGCCAACGGCGACGCATCTGGCGCTGGCCTTTCGCAGCAAAGGCCCCGGCGGCCTGCCGCCCGGCACGCAGCGCACGGTGATCGAGATGCTGGCGTACGGCAACCGGGTGCGACGCGATGGACGACTGGAGCGACCCACCGAGCCCATGAAGAACCGCGTCGTGGATTTCGGACAAGGACCGGTGACCGTGACGCAAATGATGTGGGGCGATGTCTTCACGGCATACTACAGCACCGGCATTCCCAACATCGAGGATTACACCGTGCTGCCGCGCGCGGTGCAGAAACAGATGCGGGTGTTGAGCGTGCTGCGACCGCTGTTCAGGATCGGGGCGTTACGCAACTTGCTCAAGCGCGGCGTGAAGCCCGGTCCGACGGCTGCGGCGCGGGCACAGACGGTGACGCACGTGTGGGGCGAGGTGACTGACGCGCAGGGCGGGAAAGCCGTGTCGCGACTGCATGGTCCGGAAGCGGGTGTGGAGTGGACGATGCGCGCGGCGTTGGCGGTGGTGAAACGTGTGCTCGGCGGGCAGGCGCCGGCGGGATATCAGACGCCGGCGATGGCGTATGGGGCGGACTTCGTGTTGGAGTGCGAGGGGGTGACGCGGGAGGACGTGGTCGGTGAACATGCATAGTCGTGGCGCGCTCACGGCCTACGACACGGCCTACGCGGCGGCCACGTCCGACCCCGAGACGTTCTGGGCAACGGCCGCCGACTCGCTGCACTGGGATCGGCGCTGGGATCGCGTGCTCGATGACCGCGCGGCGCCTTTGTATCGCTGGTTTACCGGCGGTGAACTCAACACGTGCTACAACGCCATCGATCGCCATGTCTTGAATGGGCGTGCTGAGCAAGTTGCGGTGATTTACGACAGTCCCGTGACCAATACCAAGCGCATGATCACCTACCGCCAACTGCAGGGCGAGGTGGCGCGATTTGCGGGGGTCTTGCGCTCGCTGGGCGTGCAGCGCGGCGACCGGGTGGTGATCTACATGCCCATGACGCCCGAGACGCTGGTGGGGATGTACGCTTGCGCGCGTCTGGGTGCGGTGCACTCGGTGGTGTTTGGCGGGTTTGCGCCGCACGAACTGGCAGTGCGCATCGACGACGCGCAACCGAAAGTGGTGCTCACGGCCAGCTGTGGCATCGAGGTGCAGCGGGTGGTGCCATATAAACCGTTGCTGGACCAGGCGCTCGCTCTGGCCACGCATCAGCCATCGCACTGCGTGGTGCTGCAGCGTGACGTGCTGCGGTGCGACCTGGTGGCGCCGCGTGACATCGACTGGCAGGTGGCCGCCGCGAGCGCCATGCCGGCGGATTGCGTGCCAGTCAAAGCCACCGATCCGCTGTACATCCTGTATACCTCAGGCACGACCGGGAGCCCCAAGGGGGTGGTGCGTGACAACGGCGGCCACGCGGTGGCGCTGCTGTGGTCGATGCGCAACGTGTATGGCATTGAACCCGGCGAGGTGTTTTGGGCGGCCTCGGACTTTGGATGGGCTGTCGGGCACTCCTATATCGTGTACGCGCCGCTGCTGGCCGGATGCACCACGATTGTGCATGAAGGGAAGCCGGTGGGCACGCCGGACGCCGGCGAGTTCTGGCGCGTGATAGAAGAACACGACGTGCGCGTGTTGTTCACTGCACCTACGGCATTCCGCGCCATCAAGCGTGAAGATCCCAAAGGCGTATTCTTTGCCAAGTACGACACGTCCCGGCTGAAGGCGCTGTTTCTGGCCGGCGAGCGACTGGACCCCGACACCTACCATTGGGCGCGCGCACTGCTGCAGAAACCGGTGGTGGACCATTGGTGGCAAACGGAAACCGGTTGGCCGGTGGCGTCAAACTGCCTGGGTCTCACGCCGTTTCCGGTGAAACCGGGCTCACCCACCAAGCCGGTGCCCGGCTATGTCGTGGAGATTCTCGACGAAGACGGCAATCGTCTGCCCGCAAACAGGGAAGGCGCGGTGGTGATCAAGCTGCCGCTGCCACCGGGTACGCTGCCCACACTCTGGCGCGACGACGCCCGCTACATCACCACCTATCTCACGAAGTATCCGGGGTACTATCTCACCGGAGACGGCGGTTACATCGACGAGGACGGCTACCTGTTCATCATGGGACGGGTGGACGACATCATCATCGTGGCGGGGCACAATCTGTCGACCGGTTCCATGGAGCAGGCGCTGGCGAGTCATCCGGATGTGGCCGAGTGCGCGGTGATCGGGGTGCGCGATGCGCTCAAGACGCAGGTGCCGGTGGGTCTTGTGGTGCTCAAGGCGGACGTGACGCGCTCGCACGCGGCGATTGCCGCGGAACTGGTACAGCTGGTGCGAGACCAGGTGGGACCGGTGTCGAACTTTAAGCAAGTGGCGGTGGTTGCGCGATTGCCCAAGACGCGGTCGGGAAAAGTGCTGCGCAAAACCATGCGGGCCATTGCCGATGGCGATGCGTGGGCCGTACCGGCCACGATTGATGATCCGGCGACCCTGGTGGAAATCACGTCGGCGCTCAAGACGCTGGGGTTGGCGCGTGGTTCAGGATCGTCGATTGGCGGCTGAGACTGCACCGAGGCAGTGGATCGCGTCAGTCACGCCGCGCATATTCCGCACCATGACTGAACCGCGACGCGTCGATCTGCTGCATGGTGTCACCCTCAAGGCCATGCTCGAGCATCTGGTCGAGCGCTATGGCTGGGATGGCCTGGGGGATCGCATTGCGATTCGTTCGTTCACGCACGACCCAAGCGTGACGTCATCGCTCAAGTTCCTGCGAAAGACGCCGTGGGCGCGCGAGAAGGTTGAAAGCCTGTATCTGCATTCGGCCGCGCATCCCCGGAAGACCAAACGAGTGGAGCCGGCGGACGACTGAACGGCGTGATCATGACGGCCCGAGGCCCACCGGTTTGCGATACTGCATCAATTCCGCATCACTGCGCTTCATTCCGGCGGCGCAGTTGGAACAAACCGGCTACGCGCAGTACGCGAAGCTGTTTGCATCGAAGAAGTAGGCGCGAGGCCGGGTGGCCGTATGCGGGGGTGCCGCTACAATCGTGGCGCGCGCGCCTCGCCTCTGTAAGTGGAATCTCCGACGTGGCGGTGGTGGAAACACCGCGTTTCAGCTCGAACGCCTGCGGAGTGCGCGCTTCAGGGTATGGCGGGATAAATGCAGTAAATCCAAGTGCGGCGTGCTCATCCTGTGCATCGCCGCATCCTGGAGGAACAATGACCCGAAGACTTATTTCTCTAGCCGCGGCGCTCGCGGCGACCGCCTTGGCGGTTCCCTCAATGATCCACGCGCAAGTGGTCACCACGGGTGCTTGGAACACCATGGTGACGCCAAACAATGATCTGACGCCGTTCTGGGATGGCGCATCCTCGGATGGCACGAACTGCAATGTGGGTCGATTTCTGCTGTACACGGCCGGCGCGGGATTTGGCTCGTGCAACAACCAGAAACCCACTGATCCCTTTGTGAATGCGAATGCCGGTCGACTCGGGACTACGGCCAGTGCACCGAATGGTTCATTCCTCGGCGCCGCAACGGCAAATGCGCCCGTGGGTTTCGCGTTCAAAGCCGGCTCGTACCAGTTGGAGTTTCTGGCGAACATTGCCGCCTACGGACCACCTGGTCAGGAATTGTGGGCCTTTGGTGCCGGTTCCAGTGGACCCGTGCAAATTCAGAAGCTCTACGCCGTCGGTTCCTACCCGAGTGCGCTGACCAGCATTCTTGGAGTAACGTTTGCTACTGACTGGTTCCTCGGAGCGCGTTCAGCGGCGACGGGGAATCCTTGGCTGTATAGCAATGATACCAATGACCCGCACTATGCGTTGTTCAGCGAGCGCGGCGCAACGCAGGATAATGATGGATATCGCTACTGGGCGGCCTTTGGCGACGTTCCTACCGGTGATCACGACTTCAACGATCTGGTCATCCAGGTCCAGGCCGTCCCGGAGCCGTCCACGTGGGCGCTCATGATCTTCGGTCTTGGCGCGCTGGGACTTGCTGCACGTCGTCGTCAGCGCACGATGTAACGAACCCGACGACTTGTTCCTCCAAACACGCGGGCGCACGAACGGTGCGCCCGCGCTGTGCGTTTACGGCTGGCGCAGAACGCCAAATGCCTGTGGCGCGCGTTTGGGAGATCCAACCAGGAAGACGCGCGCGCCCATCTTGTCGCGCAAGGCGGTCGGCAGTGCGATGACGGCGGAGCGCGAACCGGACGCCGTCTCAAGGAACACCCGACCACCGACGTCAACCAGAATGCCATCGCGCGCTTCCACACCGTCGGCGGCACGCACTGAGAACTCGTGGACCCGAAACACGATCGCGCCACCGGGCGCGGCATCCAGCGCACGTTCGTTCACGCGTGTGCCACGCACCGTGACCTCCAACCCTTCGGCCGCCGCCAGCTCGGCCTGCTGGTCACCGGAGAGCGCGAGCGGTGCGGAGTTGGCCGTCGAATAGAGCACGAGCCGACTGCCAGGATCTGCGCCGATTCGGCGAATGACGCCGCGGGCCGTATCGGCGGGAGTGGCCGGTGCGCGACTCGGTGTTGGACGCGCGCGCGACGGGTCGCTGGAATCGACGTGCGGCACCTCGACAGACTGCGCGACCGTGTCCGCTGGTCGCACGCTGTCAGCCACGGGGGTGGCGCGCTGCGTGCCGGTGCACCCGGTAGCGAGCATACTCAGGACGACAACGCGAACGTGAACCCGCATGGTTACTGCAACCGCGTGATGGCGATTCGCAGGTTCGTGCCTGGCGCCGTGGTGGCGTTGGTCCGGAGGTTCAACAACTGCGGCGCGGTGAACGCGCCGGTCAATTCAAAGTAGGCGTGAGCACCGCCACGGATGACCGGCACCTGCGCCACAAACGCACCATACGCCAGTGGTGTTGGCGCAATGGGGAACGGCGTGTTCCACCGGGCCGTCCAGAGTGGTGCCGCATTGAGCGATGCGTAGATGTCCCGAAGGTTCCAGGTGGCGAACTGGATGTCCGGGCTCGGATTCACGAGCCCCGGGTAGTCATCGGCGACGAGCGCCAGCCCCCACCCGCCAATGAGTTGATCGAGTGATGCACCGGTGACGGCCGTGAGATTGGTCACACCCGTGGTGGTGGCGTTGGTGAGGGCTTGCAGGAATGCGGAATCCGATGCGGCATAGCGGTCTGCCGCATAGCGCACCAGTGACCACGTGGTCTGGTAAAAAATCGATCCCGACTGCCCCGTCCCATCGCCGTAGGGCGACCAATTCCAGGGCTCAATCAACTTGTTTCGAATTTCGTTGAACTGCCGGCGCACGCCGTAGCTGGGGCGTCGCAGCGGGTCACCGGCATTGCAAGTGGCGTCGAGTGGATGGAAGTCACAATACATGCCGTTGTTGGAGGCGCGCCCGAAACCGCTGTTGCCCTTGAAGGGCACGTGGTGCATCGATTCGCGCACCCACAACTCCTCGGCGTGACGCGCGGTGCCTTCCTCCAGCCAGGACTGCTCAAAGGAGGGTGCATTGTTCGCCACTCTGGCGGACAGCGCCGCAATGTGTTTGACCTCATGCACCACCGTGCGGGTCATGAAGTAGAACCACCCGTCGGGGAAGCTGACGCTGTTGACGTTCGAGCCGGCCGTGGTTGGCACCGAGCCGTAGAAGTACTGGCCGAAATTGCTGCCCTTGGAGACTGCGCCCGGGAATTGATCGCACGACGTCACATACGCGGCGGCGCCCGAACCATTCAGGCGCTCGGAAAACACCATGGCGATCTTACCGTCGCCATCGGTGAGCGAGTCGCGCAACAAGGGGTCGGCAAATGAGCGACGCACCGACGCGTACTGCTCCTGGTCGAAGATCTGACCAATCCGACTGTAGAAATCGGCCAGCGGCGCGTCCGCGCTGGATTGCAGGACATTCGCCGAGTCCTCCCAGATGACGGATTTGGTCCCGACGCGTATCGCCTTGGCGCGCATGACCCGGGTGGTGTCATTGCAGCCGCCGGAGAAGGTGAAGAACACGTTCTTCATGTCGCCAACCGCAACCTCGGCGGCGCGCTGGGCAAGTGCCGATGGGCGCGGTGCGGCGGGTGTCACGCGCATCGTCGCCATCAACCGCTCGTAGTCCTGCCGGTTGCGTTCCAGCATCGCGAAATGCTGCTGCTCACGACGGCTGTTGCGCGCGTCGTCGGGGGAGAGGATCTCGATGGATGCGCGCGGTGCAGCCCGTGACGCCGCCACCACGCGTACGCCACCGGCGGCCGGCGTGTTGCCGGCCAGTTCGAAGGCGTTCAACGTGTTCTGCGAGGTGGCCGCGCTGAACACGGCAATGAGATATCGCGCCGGACCGCCGGTGGCCACGAGTTCATTGCAGGCTGCAGCGGTGCTGCTGGCGAGAATGAGCGCCTGACCAGGTGCCACGGTGCGCTGCGTGGTTGCCACCGGGTGCGCCTTGGTCGCCGGCGTGGCGCCGAGACTGGATACGCGCACGTCAGCCGCGCCCGACTCGACACATGGTACCGTGACAACAATCTGGGTGCTGGTGATAGTGACAATCGGAGCCGGCGCGCCGCGGATGCTGACGGATGCGCCGCCAAGGGACGTATCGAAGCCGGTGCCGGTGATGGTGGCCGTGCCTCCCGGTGACAGCGTGGCGGGTGTGATGGATGTGATCGTGGGCGCCGGCGCCTGCACCGTCAGCGCGGTACCTCCAATCTGCGATTCACTGGTGGCGCCGATTGTCACCGTACCGGGAGCGTTGGCCGTGACCCGACCAGACGCGTCGACGGTGGCGATGGACGGAATACTGGTGCTCCACGTAATCGTTCGGCCCGTGAGCACGTTGCCGGCCGCGTCTCGCGTTACCGCCACGGCCTGTTGTACCGCGCCAACCACCATGGTGTTCGAGGGCAGGGTGACGGAAACCGATGCCACCGGGACCGGCAACACGGTCATCGCGGCGGTGCCTGTCACGCCCTCGCTGATAGCCTGAACGGTGGCGATGCCTGGCGCGATCGTCGCGAGCGCACCCGTTGCTGATATCGTGGCCACCGACCCGTTCGTCGTGGTCCACGAGATGGCGCGCCCGGTGAGCTCGGCGCCTTTCGCGTCGCGAACGGTCGCGGTGAACTGTTGGGTTGCGCCGGCGATGAGGGTCACAGAGGCCGGCGTGACCGAGACCGACGCCACCGGGATCGGCTTGGCAGGCGAATCGCCACAGGCGGCAAGCATGAGCGGCGCGAGCGCGCGACACCACCGGCGCGCGCGGCGTGCCGAGCGACCAAGCGGGCGTGCGATTGACGGAAAGGGAATCATGGGTCGAAGCGTCCGTTCTCAGGCGCCGGGTGTCAAGGTCGGTGAGATTCTCGACTTGCCCCACCCGCTCGGTAAGGGTTCCCGTATCATATTTCGAATGCCGGATTCGACCGGACTGACCCTGAACATGCAGGAGTGCCCGTCATGCCCACCTATGTGTATGAAACCATTCCCGAAAGCGGCACCGACGCGCCGCAGCGATTCGAGTTGCGCCAATCGATGTCGGAGCCCAGCCTGACCGTGCATCCGGACACCGGAGCACCAGTCCGTCGGGTGCTGTCTGGCGGACTGGCGACCTTTACCGAGGGACCATCATCCTCGCGCCCCGGACCTGCGGGCGGGTGTGGAACGGGATGCGGCTGCGTGTCATGAACGCGTGACGGCGCCCGCACGCGCGCACATTCGTTGTTGACGATGCGCCGGGTGCGTTGCACACTGTGCCGTATGCGCCCAACTCTCGCCGCTCTTTCGCTGGCCCTGCTCGGTGCCAGCCCCGTCGTCGACCTGCCCGCACAGTCATCAGCGGGCGTCATCCCCGGCATCGAAGTCCTGCTCACCGACTCACTGCACCTGATCAGGGGCAAACGCGTCGGGCTGCTGACCAATCACTCGGGCCGCGACCGCAAGGGCACCAGCAGCATCGACCTGCTGTTCAAGGCGCCGGGGGTGAAGCTCTCCGCGTTGTACGGGCCGGAACACGGAATCCGGGGTGTCGCGAAGGCCGGCGAGAAGATCAGCTCGAGTGTGGATTCCGCCACGGGCGTGAAGGTGTACTCGCTGTACGGTGATGTGGAATCGCCCACGGCAGACATGCTGAAGGACATCGACGTCTTGCTGTACGACATTCAGGATGTCGGCGCCCGCGTCTACACCTTCGAGTGGACGCTGGCCTTGGTCGCGGCGACGGCGAAGAAGCCAATCATCGTGCTCGATCGACCCGATCCCATTCGCGCCGATCGCATCGAGGGGAATATCCTCGATCCGCGATTCGCTTCGCTGGTTGGGCAGCATCCCGTGGCGCTGCGTTACGGCCTCACGCCCGGAGAATTGATGCGCTTTTTGGTTGGCACGAAGCTCATCGATGCGCAGGTGACGGTGATTCCGATGAAGAACTACCGACGGGCGATGTGGTTTGACGAGACCCGCATTCCGCGAGTGAACCCTTCGCCGAACCTGCGCACCCTGGACGCCGAGTTGTTGTATCCGGGTACCGTGTTCTTCGAGGGTACCAACGCTACAGAAGGACGCGGCACCGACGCGCCCTTCACGCTCATCGGCGCGGCGTATCTCACCGACCACGTGGCGATCGCGGCGGAGCTCAATGCGCTGAAACTCCCGGGCGTGCGCTTTGATACGGCGACGCGTACGATCGAACCGGGCTACAAGTTTGCCGGCCAGACGATTCCGATGATCCACGTGCGGGTGATCGATCGCAACGCGGTGCGTCCGGTGGAGCTGGGCATTCGCATGCTGCGCGCGTTCTACGCGCACCATCCCACCGAGTTCAAGTGGCGCGAGCCATCGGTGAACGCGGCGGGGCGAATCAAGTCAATTGATCGACTGGCGGGTACGGACCAGCTCACCAAGGCGGTGGAGCAGAACACCGTGGACGCCCTGGTCAAGCAATGGGATGCGGATGCGGTGAGGTTCGCGACGATGGTGAAGCCGTACCTGTTGTACCGATAGCCGATGACACGAGCCCACCGGCAGCCCGGCTTTGTCCTCGCCGCTGCCTGTGTGGCGCTGGCGAGCCGTCTCGCTTCGCCTGTGCAGGCACAGCCCGCAACGTCGCTGGTGCTTGGCGACGCGGCGCTGCGCGTGGAGTTGTCCGGCACTGATGGTCATGTGGTGGCGCTCCGCGACTGGACCGGACGGCGGTTGGCCGGCGCCGCGGCCGATTCGATCGGTCTCTGGTCGCTGGATCTCATGCCCGGCGGTTCATCATCCGCGGTTCACGCATCGCAGGCCACGCACTTCACGTCGCGACACGCAGGTGCTCGCGGACTGGAGTTGACCTGGAGTGGCTTCGACGGCACGGCCATTCCTTCCTTAAGGGTGGTGGCGACGGTGCAGTTGCGCCCGGACTCCACGTCGGCCTGGCGCATAAGCGTGCAGGGCATTCGCAGCTCACGGGTGGAACGCGTGCACTATCCGCGCCTGACCGGCATCGCGACGCTGGACGCGAAGGAAGAACTGGCCGTGCCGTCGTGGATGGGACAGCGGGCGCGCCATCCGCGTACCATGCTTGCCGGCGCCGACGGAGCGGGACGACGGCTGGAGTTTGCCTATCCGGGCGCGACCTCGATGCAAGTGATCGCGCTCTCGAATGCCACCCAGGGTGGACTGTATTTCGCGGCCGACGATTCCCTGGCGTACCGCAAGAGCTTCGCGTTGTGGGGCGAGCGTGATGGATCGGCGGGTTACGATATGGTCCATGTCCTGTCGGACCCCGGCGTGGCCGATCGCTATGCCCCGGCGTACGCGGCGCTGGTTGGTGCGATTCCCGGCGACTGGCTGACGGCGGTCGAGCGCTATCGCGCCTGGGGCACGAAGCAGTACTGGGCACGGCAAAGCCGATTGCGAACCGGTGTCACGCCGGCGTGGATGCGGGCGACGGGACTCTGGGTGTGGAATCGCGGCACATCAGACGTGGTGCTGGAGCCGGCAGCCGCGCTGCAACGCGATGCGAAGCTGCCGGTGAACGTCTTCTGGCATTGGTGGCACAATGGGCCCTACGATACGAGCTTCCCCGACTATCTGCCACCGCGCGAAGGGGCGATTCCGTTCACAAAGGCGGTGGCCAAGGCGCACAGTGACGGCCTGCATGCCATTGTGTACATGAACCAGCGGCTGTGGTGCGTGAACACGCCAAGCTGGACGCGCGAGAACGCGGAGCGCTGGGCGGTGCGCGAACGCGACGGCAGCGTGCGGCAAGAGACGTACAATGTGTTTGATCCGAAGCCGTGCGCGACGATGGACATCGCCACGCCGTTCTGGCGGAACAAGTACGCCGGGATCGCCGATACCGTGCTCAAACAGTACGGCATCGATGGCATCTATATGGACCAGGCGGTGCTCAGCCTGATCGATTGGAGTCCCGACCACGGGCATCCCGTGGGGGGTGGCAACTACTGGATGCAGGGATTCCGCGCGCTGGCCCGTGATCTGCGCACGCGCAACGCGTCGCGCCCCGCAGGATTTGCCGGTGAGGGTGGTGGCGAAAGCTGGATGCCGGACCTGGACGCGTTTCTCACGCTGCAGGTGAGTCAGGAGCGATACGCGGATCCGGCGTCAGGATGGGAAGTGATCCCGATGTTTCAGGCGGCATATCATCCGTTTGCGCTCACGTATGGAACGTACGGGTCGCTGACGTTGCCTCCGTATGACGCCCTGTGGCCGGTGGAGAAGCAACCAGCGACGGCCATGACCTTGCTGGACCCGAAGTATGTGCGGCAGTTCCATCTGGAGCAGGCGCGCATGTTCGTGTGGGGGATGCAGCCCACCATTGCCAACTTCCTGCCGGACCAACTCACGGAACGGCGACGGGAGATCGACTATCTGGAGCGACTGGCGCGATTGCGCTATGGACTGCGCGAGTTCTTCCAGACGGGCACGTTTCTGCGCGCGCCCGAGGTGGAGGTGCCGACGACGGAATTGTTGCTTTCGCGCATTTCCATCTACGCGGCGCGACTTGGCGGACCCACTGAAGCGCGCATCCAGTCACCGGACGTGCTGGCGTCGGCGTGGCGCGCGGCCGACGGTCGCGTGGCGATTGCGCTGGCGGGGATCAATCAGCAGGCGCTCGTGGCGACCGTGCGACTGCCTGCCGCTGCCTACGGATTGCCGGCTGGCACGCGTATTGTGCGGCACGATGACGTTGGCGCGCGGCCGCTGGGCACCCTCGGCGCAACGGCGCGGAGTATGTCGGTGGCGGTTGAGGCGTTGCAGGGGGTCGTGCTGGAGTTCATTCCGCCGGTGCCCAGGCGGCGCTGAGTGCAACGCATCGGTGGCTTGGCGATACCTTCGAGTTGAAGGGCATTTTACCGCAAAGGCCGCAAAGGACGCAAAGGAACTGCCGTCCTTTGCGTCCTTTGCGTCCTTTGCGGTTCAATTGGTCAACGGTGCCCGTGCTACCAGTCGACGCGCATCCCCACCTGACCTTGGCGTGCACCGTACGAGCTGAGCGCCTTGCCGAACGACGGAACGGCCACACCCGCCGCCGTGAACTGCGTGCCACCGTACGACAGGTTGTTCTTGAAGTTGAAGACGTTGAAGCCCTCGGCCGAGAAGCTCACCTTCCGGCCGCTCCAGTCGAAGAGCGGACGAGAGAGGCGCACGTCGACGTTGCGGTACCAGTTGACCCACGCGTTGGCGGGCATTGCCGTGCGGATGCCGCTGGTGGCGACCGTACCACCCGGATAGTCGTCGCCCGTGATGTTGTCGAGGTTGATGTCACGACCGTCGATTTGTCCGAACGGACGCGGGCTGGCGAACGTGGAGACCGCCGAGAACTGGAACTTGAACGGCAGTGGCGTGATGTTCGAGATCACGACACGATGACGCTCGTCGCCCGTGGTGCGCTGGCGGTTGAACAGGAACGGATAGGCAAAGTTCGGTAGTCCGGCGGTGTCAAAGTCGCCTTGATAGAAGCCCAGGGTGTACGCCAGGTTCACGCGGGACTTCTTGCGCTGCCATGTGGCCTGCAGCATCACGGCCGAATAGTCCGACTGGCCGATGTCATCCCATAACAGGATGTCGCCATACGCCGCCGTGAGTTTACGGCGATTCGGGGTGACCGTCTTGTCGAGGTAGTTCGGATTGCGCTGCACATAGAGGTTGTCCATGTGCTGCACCACGTAGTCCAGGTTGAGTCCGAATTCCGGCGTCAACTGATGGCCCACGCCGATCGACATTTGTCGGCTGTGCGGCGTCTTCATCTCGAGATTCATGAGAATCGGCGCGGGTGACACGGACTGGCCGCTGATCACGCGCTGACGCAAAACGGCCGGGTCCTTCGTGGGCAGGTTACTGGTGTTGTTGAACGTGAAGTTGTACGTGCGCCACGTGGAGTTGCGGCGTTCCTGGAAGCCCATGAAGCTGGTCACGCGGTCGTAGATGATGCCGAAACCGCCGCGCACAAACGTCTTGTTGTTCTTCATGGGATCCCACGAGAACGAGACGCGCGGCGAGATGTTGCCCAGCTGATTCTTGCGATTGCCGGTATTCAGGAAGTTGGCGAGCTCCGGAATGGCCTTCAAGACAGGATCGGCCGCCCACGGCACGGTGTAGTCGTTGTTCATCGTGTTCAACTCGGCGTCGTGCCGAATGCCCAATGACAACGTGAAGTTGGGCTTGATCCGCCACTCATCGTTGATGTACAGCCCCGTGGTGTAGCCGGTGGCGCTGGCGATGGCGTCACTGGTGCCGTTCGGATCGGTGAAGCCCACCGCAATGGACGCGGTGTTGGGCAGCGACGACGTATCGGTCAAGAAGCCGAACGTGCCGTTGGTGTTGTTGGGCTGGTTCTGCGTGGCGGCGATGCTGCTGAGCTCCACGCCGAACTTGATGACGTGTGAACCGGACGCGTTGTCCACGTTCATCGTGGCGCGATCGACGAGGCGCAGGTGGGTTTCCTTGAGGATGAGCGGGAAGCCCGAGGTGCCGAACACGATGCCCGGATAATTGAGCTGCGGACCCGGCTTGAGCGGGGCTTCGTTGTGATTCCAGTTCACCACCTGCAGGCTGGCTTCGTTCACGAAGTTGCCGCTCTGCGCGAGATACCGCTGACGCAGCTGACCGGTGTAGATCTCGTACTTCTGCGAGATGCCGCCATCCTGCGACACCCGGGCGCCGAAGTTGCCTTCGCCGCGCAGGAAGCGCGCCGACACCATGGCGTCGTACGTGAGGCGCGGGCTTTGCACCCACGTGAGCCGCGTGTACGACGAGTGGTTCTTGTTGGGCGCGAGAAACGAACCCTTGTACGACGCCCAGTTGGCACCGCTGGACGGATTCACGTCGAGATAGAAATCCGTGGACGACAGTTCGTAGCTGGTGGCCAGGAACAGTTTGTCCTTGACGAGCGGTCCGCGCAGGTTGAAGCCCAGCTGCGTCTTGCCGTAGTTGGGCGTGGGTGCGGTGGGGGACAGGAACGCGTTGCGGGCCGTGGCCTGCTTGTTCTGGAAGAAACCGAAGCCTGATCCCTGCCACGTGTTCGTGCCACGACGACTTTCCGCACTGATGACATACGAGCCGGCGCGCGTGTACTCGGCGTCGTACGGATTGACGTACACCCGGAATGTTTCGAGTCCTTCCTGCGGCAGCGGCGAACCCGTCTGACCCAGTCCGACGATGTTGCCGTTGAACAGGCTCTTCATTTCCACACCGTCCATATAGACGTTGAAGAAACGGAGGTCCGGGGCGGCGCCGCCCGAGGGCAGCGTGCGGCCCGATTGCGGCGCATAGGTTTTGATGCCCGGGGCGATGCCGGCCAGATTCATGATGCCGCGCGAGCTGAGCGGCAGATTTTCGATTTCATCCTTCGTGACCGGTGCCGACACCGACAGGCGCTGGACTTCCACCTGCTTGACGCGATCAGCGGTGACCGTTTGTGCTTCGAGTTCGGCGGCGCCCTTCTGCAGCGAGAACTCCAGACGGGCGCGCTGACCGATGGCCAGATCAACCGTGTCAGTGGCCTGACGGAAACCGATGGCTTTCACGTTGACTGTGTAGCGTCCGGAGAACAGTCCGAGCACCCGGAATTCACCGGTGGCGCGGGTGATCGCTCTGGCCGTTTCGCGCGTGGCCACGTTGACGACGGTGATCTGGGCACCGACCACCGGCGCGCCGTCGCCCTTGACGGATCCTTCCAACGTGATGGTATTCTGGGCAAGCGCCGGGAGGCTGAGCATCGCTCCCAGCGATGCACCAACGATCAGGCGTTTGAGGGTGTGGTGCATGTGACCCGCCTTATGGAGAGAGGGGAGGGGAGTAGGCCGAGAAAGTACGCCCTTCCAGTTGATCTGGCCACCAATTTCCCCTGACACCCTTCACGAAGATGGCCATGCCCCACGTTCCCCGATGCTTGGTTCATTCGCTGCTGATCCCGCTGCGCCTGGTCCTGCTGGTCGTCACGATTCCCCCGTCGATTGCCGCGCAGTCGACCCGTGCAGAACCGGCACGCGAGTTGGCGCCCGGCGTGTCGTATCGGCACGTTGCGGACGCGCGTGGTCCCTGGAGTATCCATGTGGTGCGCGTGGACCTGCGGCGCGCCGCCGTCGACCTGCAGGCGGCGCGAGCCGGTGCGACGCTGCGCGGTCGCGAACGCACGTCGGCCATGGCCAGTCGGGTTTCGACGGCGGGCGCGCGTGTGCTGGCGGCGGTCAATGCGGACTTCTTCGACCTCAAGTCCGGCGAGAACGAGAACAACCAAGTCCTTGCCGGTGACTGGTGGAAGGGGCTCAAGGTGACGGAGTCGCCGTTCGACACCTACGACAACATCCATGCGCAGTTCGCGATGGATGCCGTTGGGCACCCGATCATTGATCGGTTCATGCTGGAGGGCAAAGCCTGGGTGCGGGGGGCGATGACGCCGATCATCACGCTCAACGCGAATCCCTCAGGGGCCCCGGAAGGGACGGCGCTGTACACCGCACGATTCGGCGCGACGACACCGCGTGACACGACCCGTCAAACTGCTGAAGCCGCCCTGGTGTCGGCCGGTCGTCGTGGCGACACGCTGTTGTATGTGCGGCGCGGGCCGGTGGTCGCGGCCTCCGGGTCGACGATCCCATCGGACGGCGCCGTGTTGGCGGCCTATGGTGCGCGAATGAAAGAGGTGCAAGCCATGGGTGATGGAGACACGGTGCGGGTCATGCTGGCCACTGTGCCCCGAATGCCGAGCGGTGCGACGCCGACGCTGATCATCGGCGGGTGGCCGCGCATTCTCCGCGACGGCGTCAACGTGGCGGGTGATGCCGCCACGACGGAAGGCACCATTTCGCGAAACGCCGAGGTCCGGCATCCGCGGACCGCCGTGGGGTATTCACGCGACGGTCGTACGCTGTGGCTGTATGTCGTGGATGGGCGATCGACTGCCAGCGTCGGGATGACGCTGGTGGAGATGGCGGACGATCTCAAGCGGCTGGGTGCCTGGCAGGCCATGAATTTCGACGGCGGCGGCTCGACCACCATGGTGATTGATGGCACGGTGGTGAACACGCCGTCGGACCCGACCGGGGAGCGTGAGGTGGGTAACGCCCTGCTGATCGTGGCGAAGCCCCGGGGCCGGTCCCGATAGGTCGCACCGATCGGGGGTTGGATGTCCATGTCTTGCTGGAAACATCGCGCTGAGGGAAGTGGAGTATCCATGCCCCATTTTCTTCAGAGGCGACGATGCAACGAATCTCAGCGGTGCTGCTCGCGGTGTTGATACTGGCGGGTTGCAGCGGCGAAAGCGCGACCACCAATCCAACGCCCGGTACCACCCTCACCACGGCGGCGACTCGTTCGCACGACCTCACGGTGGACGGCCTCACGCGCAACTTTATCGTGTACACGCCCGGCGGGGTATCGACGACGCAGGCACTGCCGGTGGTGGTGATGCTGCACGGTACCAGCGGCGATGGTCAGAAGTTCTACAACACCAGTGGATGGAAGGAGAAGTGCGAAGAGGTGAAGTGCATTGCCGTCTTTCCGTCGTCGCGTTCGATTTGCTACGTCGACAATGGCCAACCCAAGAACACGACCAAGTGGACAATTGCCGGACTGGTACCGTGCGTGGCCGGACAGACATTCGCCGATGACGTCAAGTTCATGCGCCAGATGGTGTCGTTCCTGAAGACCACCTATGTGACCGATCCCAAACGCTTCTATGTCACCGGGTTCTCCAATGGCGGGTCCTTCTCATCCAAGCTCTGGGCCGAGGCGTCGGACCTCTTCGCGGCCGTGGCATCGTCATCGGGATTCGATGAGCTCGCACCCACAACCTTCAGCACGGTGCCATTCTATTTCACGGTCGGCGAGTTCGATGAGGACCTGGCGGCGACTGCCGGCTATCCACAGGGCTTCCCGCTCACGGAAAGCGTGCTTGACATCGGGTTGTTTCGCCTGATAGGCTCTATCTCTCTGGGGCGGTTGGGTCTTAACAGTACGCATACCACCACGTCCACCACATCAGGGATCACGTTTCGTTGGACCACGCCGACATCGGCGGGCACCGAAATGCTCTTCTCGGTGATCAAGGGGCAGACGCATGAATACCCCAATGGTACCAACCATCCGCTCAGTCTCGCCAGCGTCTTCTGGGCGTTCTTCTCCACCCACACCAAGTAGAGGAGTGCACACATGCTTCGCACGTTGAGCGTCCTGGCTCTGGCCACATTCATCGGCTGCGCACCGTCCCGGGCCGGCGCGCGCGCCGATTGGGACCTGCTGGGCACGCGCCAAGTGAACGACCGCGTTGATCACGATGTCATCACCGTGACCTCGGCGCGCGGCGATTTCCGGCGCATCAAGTTCACGGTGCAACGCGCTTCCGTGGACTTCCACCGGGTGCTGGTGCATTTCGGCAACGGCAGCGATCAGCGTGTGGAAATGCGCAACACCATTCCCGCCGGTGGCGAGAGTCGCGCCATCGACCTGGACGGCAACGAGCGCGTGATCAAGAGCATCGAGTTCTGGTATGATGCCAATACCATTCGCGGTCGGCGCGCAGGTTCGCGTATTCGGCATGCGATAGCGCAACGCATCGCGACGCTTACGGGCGCGCACCATCTAGCGGGCGCGCCGCCCCCACGCAGCCACCGACGAGTCGGCCAGCGCCCACGTGGCCAGTCGGTCGCACGCGGGAACGAGGTGCGGCGCAGCGGCGCGCGAATCGCGCTGGTACGCCATGGCGGCGCCCAGCGCGCAATGCGCCATGGCGCGGCGTGGGTGGTCCCGCGGATATCTCGCGTCAAACCGTGCCACCGCCGCGGTCAATCGGTTGAGCGCTACGGCGTGTTGTGCGTTCGCCATGGCCGCCATGCCGGCATACATCGCCGCGTCGCCATGCCAGCGCGAGGCCTGGGCCAATGTCGGCAACAGGGCGTTGAGCGCCACGACACTGGCCGGAGCCTCGCGCGCGCGGCCCAGGCGGAGCAACATGGGCACGCGCTGGGCCTCCATGTAGGCAGCCAGCGCGGAGTCGCCTGCCATGCGACGCCGAGCGACCACCGAGTCGAGCAGGGCGAGTCCGGCCTTCGGCTTCCCTCCCGCGCTGACGATGATGGCCAGGTTGCGCAGACTGTTGTCGATCAACTCGTGTGACGGGTCCATGCGCGTCCTGAGTTGCGTGATGGACTCGCGTTCTTCGGTCTCCGCTTTGGCGAACTGTCCGAGATTGGCGTGGATGACGGCTAACTGTTCCAGCGAACGCGCCACGCCCTCTGCGCCAATCGTCGTCTTCCGTTCATAGGTGAGAATTTCGGTGGCCAGCCGTTCCGCCGCCGTCCAGTTGGCCAGCTCGTTTTCCGTGGCCGCCAGATTGCCGAGCGTGCTGAGTCGCGTGACGTGGTCGGGCGGCAATCGGGCATCGAGGATGCGCAACGCCGCCGAGAACAGCGCTCGCGCTTCGGCGAATTCGCCGCGTACGAAGTGCTGCGCGCCCTGCGCATCCAGCAGGGTGGCGATGCTCAGCGAGTCACGCCCCGTGCCGATTTTCGCGCGCAGCGCGATCGATGTGTCGATCAATGCGGTGGCGACTTCCGGGTTGGTGGTCGCCGTGGCGAGGTCGACGTAGGCCGACGCCACGTCGTCATTCCCGGTCCCGAGCGTGGTGCGCATTTCCCCCAGCACGCTGTCCAGCAAGGGGCGGGCGACCTGCGGACCGCGGTGCGAGAACATCGCCCGCGCAAGGCTCTGTCGGGTGCGCAGGACTTCGATGTGTCGCGCTCCCAGTGCCGTCTGTCCTCGCCGGTAGGCGGCGGCCAACAACGATTCCGCGATGGCGTACTCGCCGCGGCTGGCGCGCACGTCGGCCATGACACGCCGCAAGCGAAGCTGACGCTCGGGTTGTTCGGTGAGGGATTCCAGTTCCGTGTCGGCGCGATCGAGAAACGACTTGACGCGCATGGTGTCTCCACCAGGGAGCACCCGGGGATCGGACTGCTTCAACAGATCGGTGAGAACGCGAACAACGTCCTCGGCCATGGCCTGCTCGCGCACCGCAGTATCCCGCTCACGGGACCGGGCGCGGGCCTGCAGGGAAGCCACTATGCCGGATGCGGCCAGCAGCACCACGAATGCCGTTGCCCCGGCGACCGCGCCGCGATTGCGCCGGACAAACTGCCGAGCCCGATACGTGAAGGTATCCCGCTGCGCGCGCACGGGCATACGGCCGATCCACCGTGTGACGTCTTCGGCAAACTGTTCGGCCGAACCGTATCGACGATCCGGTTCCTTGCGCAGCGCCATGCCCACGATGCGATCAAGATCGCCGCGAATGCGCGCGTTCAGGCAACCGGGTGGCGACGGCGCTGGGCGTTGGCGGTTCGTAGTGCACGATGGCGTGCTCCAGATCGCTGGCCGACCGTCCGGCGCCACGAAATGGACGCACGCCGGTCACCAATTCGAACAGGAGCACGCCCAGACCATAGACATCGGTGGCCGTACTGACTGGTTCACCGCGCACCTGCTCGGGCGCGGCATGCTCCGGCGTCAGCAGGCGATGCGACGTCTGGGTGCGGTCCGGCGCGGCGTCGTTGCGGTCGAGCAGTTTGGCGATGCCGAAGTCCAGCAAGACCGGCCGGCCATCCGTGGAGACCAGGATGTTGGACGGCTTGATATCCCGATGCACGATGAGTCGCACGTGCGCGTGATGCACCGCGTGCGCCACGGTCGTGAACAGGCGGAGTCGGCTGTCGAGATCCAGGTGATGTTCATCGCAGTACCGCGTGATCGGCACGCCATCCACGAACTGCATGGCCAGGAATGGACGGCCATCAGGTGCGGTGCCTCCGTCGACAATGGCGGAGATGTTGGGGTGTGACAGACGGGCCAGCAACATGCGCTCCGTGCGAAAGCGACGCAGTGCCGCCACGCCGCGCACATCGTGTCGCATGACCTTGATGGCCACCGTCTGGCTGAAATCCCCGTCCGCCCGGGATGCCCGGTACACTTCGCCCATGCCGCCGTGGCCGATGGGATCGCCAATGCGCCAGGCGCCCACGCGCGTGCCGGCGGGCAGGGCGTCCGAATCGCCCGTGGCATCATCCTCCCACGAGAGCAGCTTGCGCTCAAGGGAGAGCTCCGCCGAATCCTCAACCGCGGCCAGCATCGCGCGCAGTTCCCGCTCGAGCGCATGGTCGCCACCGCAGGCTTCGCGCAGGAAGGCGCGTCGCGATTCGTCGGGTTGCGCCAACGCCCGTTCAAACAGATCGGCGAGTCTGTCCCAGTCAGAATGCGTCACGGGGTGAATCCGACAAAGTGCGAGTGCGTCTGGCGGCGGGGGTTATCCATGCCATACATGGCGTCATCGTCGACGGGAGATGGACACCGTCAGCGTGACTCATCCTCCAACACCATCGGTCCTTCGCCCGCAATCTCCTTGCGCAACCAGGCGCGGGCGATGATCCAATCCCGCTGTACGGTCTTCTTGGATACTCCCAGCGATTCCGCCACCTCGTCCAGCGATAGCCCGGCAAAGAATCGTCGTTCCACCACGTCCGCGCCGCGCGGATCGAGCAGGCGCAGGCGCGTCAGTGCGTCATCCAGCAACAACAGATCGTCGGCCTCATCATCGGTCAGGAAAGCCGCCGTGTGGTCGTCAAGCGGGAGCACATCCGCACCGCCGCCTCGCTTGGTCCGATTTCGCCGCGCGCGTGGTCCACCAGCACCCGACGCACTGGTGCGCGACGCCGCGCCAAAGAACTCCGAGCGGTCGAGGTTGGCCAGACCCAACTGCGTGGACAGTCGGAGGTATGCCTCATGCACGAGCGCAGTGGTGGACAGCGTGTGCCCGGTACGCTCGTGCCGCAGGTGGGAGTGCGCCAGCACCCGCAGCTCGTCGTACAACTGCTCAATCCAGTCTGGCGAAGCGTTCGCGTCGGTGGACACGGCCCGTGCGGTCAGGTGGACGGAAGGGATACGTCACGGGGCCAATGCACGGCCCCTGAATGGGTCACGGCGCCCAGATGCGCGGCCCGCACGGTGAGGGCGTACTTCTCCAACACCCCGCCGTGCGCGCTGGCCGGCCGCGCGGCGAGCGACGTCAGGCGCGACAACAGCCCGGCGTCACCGAGTACCACGTGAATGCGTCGTGCGTCCGGTCGCGCATCAATCTCGATGATGTCGCCGTCGCGCAGTGCGGCAATCGGTCCGCCATCGGCTGCTTCCGGACCGGCGTGGCCGATGCACAGTCCGCGCGTGGCGCCACTGAAGCGGCCATCGGTCAGCAGCGCCACACTCGCGCCCATTCCCTGTCCGTAAATGAGCGCAGTAATGCCAAGCATCTCGCGCATACCGGGCCCGCCCCGCGGCCCTTCATTGCGAATCACCAGCACGTCACCAGCCTCGTAGTGGCGTTGGCGCACGGCCTCCAGCGCGTGTTCCTCCGATTCGAACACGCGGGCGGGTCCGCGATGCACCAGCGTGGCCAGCCCTGCGGTCTTGAGCAGTGCACCGTCGGGGCAGAGGTTGCCCTTGAGGACCGTCACGCCACCATCAATTGATCGCGCATTGGCAACGGTGCGCACCACCTCGCCATCGGGCGTGGCGGCCACGGCCAGTTCCTGCGCCAGCGTACGGCCGGTGAACGTCATGGCGTCGCCGTGCAATGCACCGGCGTCAAGCAATGCCCGCATCACCACACCCGCACCGCCCACATGGTAGAGATCCCGCGCGAGGAACCGGCCGCCAGGCTGCAAGTCGGCAATGAGCGGCGTGCGCGCGAATACTTCGGCCACGTCGTTTAGGTGGAATCGAATCCCCGCCTCGTGGGCGATGGCCGGGATGTGCAAAGCGGCATTGGTGGACCCGCCGGTCGCCGACACCACCGCGCAGGCATTCTCCAGCGCATCGCGCGTGACAATGTCGCGTGGCAACGGTGCGTCATGCATCACGGCGCGCATGAGCGCGGCGGCCGCACGGCGCATGAGCGGCGCGCGCTCACTGTACACGGCCGGCACCATGCTGGAACCGATGGGCGCCAGGCCGAGGGCTTCCGACACCATGCCCATGGTGTTGGCGGTGAACTGACCGGCGCAGGCGCCGGCCGTGGGGAGACAGGCGTGGGTGATCTCGGACAGCTCATCGGCGGTCGCTTCGTTCGCCAATACCTTGCCGATCATCTCATACGTTTCGCCGATGTTCGTGTCGCGCCCGCGAAAGTGACCCGGTAGCGCCGATCCACCATGCACGAACACGCCGGGCACGTTGCAGCGCACGATGCCCATCATGAGCCCCGGCAGATTCTTGTCGCAGGCACCAATGGCGTAGATGCCGTCCCATTGATGGCCGCGGGTTGATGCTTCAACGCTGTCGGCAATCAGTTCACGCGACACCAGCGAAAACCGCATGCCGGAATGGGCGATGGACAAGCCGTCGGACACGGACACCACCGGACATTCGTGCGGCATGCCACCCGCCGCGTAGATGCCGGTTTTGGCGTGCTGAGCCTGATCGCGGAGATTCAGGTTGCACGGGCTCATTTCGCCGCCGGTGTGGAACACGCCGACGTGCGGACGCGCGATCTCGTCGTCGTCCTGTCCCAACGCCTGCAAAAAGCTGCGCGTGGGTGCACGCAACAACCCTTCGTGCAGCGTTGCCGATCGGAATCGGCGCGTCACAATGCCCTCGGCTCGACGTCGAACATGTGAATCACGCGAGACACGTCGGCATCGGCGCCGACCGCCGCGTGCACACCCGCGTCGCGGTAGAGCTCCGCCGCGCGCGTGCTCATGGGCACCGAGGTGCCGACGTCGGAGGCCAGCCGTACCACCTGATTGATATCCTTGGCGAACGTCGCCAACGCGCCGATGCGTGGCGTATCGATGCCATTCGCCATGCGCGTGCCGAATATCTGGAGCGGGAGCGAGTCGGCGAATCCACCCGCCAGCGCCTCGGGCATGCGCGTGGCGTCAATGCCCGCCGCGCGCGCGAACGCCAGCATTTCGGCAATCACCATGAGGTTGCACGCCACGATCATCTGGTTGCAGCTCTTGGCCAACTGTCCGGCACCATGACCGCCCATGTGCGTGACCCGCTGCGATAGTGCATCGAACACCGGCGAGGCGCGCGCGATATCCGACGCGTCTCCACCGGCGAACACGATCAACCGCCCGGCGCGCGCGGGAGTCCGCCGGAAACCGGCGCATCGATCCAACGGGCCGACGTCTCCGTCGACAGTCGCACGGCCATCTGCACCGTCGCATCAGGCGCGATACTGGACAAGTCCACCACCAGCTGCCCGCTGCGCAGTACCCGCTGATGCCTTGCGTGCCGAACACCCACGTCGTCCACGGCACCGGTGTTCGTGAGGCACAGACACACAATGTCTGATTGTTCGGCGAGTGCGCGCGCCGACGTGGCCAGCGTGGCGCCCAAGGCCACCACTGGTGCGGCCTTGTGGGTGGTGCGGTTCCACACCGTGACGGGCAGCCCGCACTCAAGCAGCCGCTCGACCATTGGCGTGCCGATGAGCCCCGTGCCGATGAACCCGATTCGCGGCGCGTCAGGCATACAGGTGCAGTCCGTTGTCCATGCGAATGATCTCGCCGGTCATGCCGGGTGCTGACGCCGCGAGGAAGTAGGCCAGGTCGGCCACCTCGTCTACTTGCAGAAATCGCGGCAATGCCTGCGTCTTGAGATAGTGCGCTTCGACCGACTCCAGCTTGGCGCTGTCAAGCACACGACTTGGCAATCCGCCAACCACATAGCCGGGTGCGATGGCGTTCACCCGGATATCGGGCGCCAGCGCGCGCGCCAGCGACAGGGTGAGTGTGCTCACGGCGCCCTTGGACGCGGCGTAGGCCACCGACGATCCCAATCCCGCCGTGCCGGCAATGGACGAGAGATTCACTACGGCGCCACGGCCGCTGGCCTTGAGGGCATCGCGACAGGCGCGAATCATCTGGAACGTGCCGATGAGGTTTACATCGTACGTGCGGGTGAACTCACTGGCAGGCAACGCATCGAGATCGGCGTGCGGCACAAAGCGCGTGGTGCCCGCGCAGTTCACAAGGGCATCGACACGGCCAAAGTGCGCCGACATGGCGGCGGCCGCGGCGATGCAGCTGGCATCCTGCGTGACATTGAGCGAAATCAGCAACGTCTGCGCCCCGAGAACCTGACACGCACCCTCCACCGATTCGGCGAGTTGTCGCGTCTCGTCATCGAGGGTGCAGATGCCGACATCCCAGCCACGGGCGGCAAACAGACGGGCGCAGGCGGCGCCGATGCCAGTGGCGGAGCCGGTAATCAGGCAGGCGGGGCGGGGTTGGGCATTCACGGGCGGCGCGCTCCAGTCCAGATAACGATTGAGCCGCACCCGTTCTGCGATTGGAACTGGATCGGCACGCTGGCGGTCCGCGAGTAGATCTCGACGGCACGCACCTGCTGCGGGTTGACGATGTTGTCCAGATTGCCGTCGACGTTGACCACGGGCATGCCGTTCAGGAAAACGGCGGGCACGCACGACCCACCACCGGCCGCGCCACGCATCATGATCCGGTCGCCCACCATATCGGCGGGAATGATGGATGTGCCCGGTGCCATGCGGAAGATGTCCGAGTTGTACATCGGATTGCGCCGAGCCAACTGGGTCTCGTCCAGAAAGTACCCACCGCCGGCGCGTTTACGTCGCTCGAAATCCGCCAGTTGGTTGATGCGCGGATTGGCATTGGCACGAATGCGCATGGTATCAACGGTCGGCACAAACGCCTCCATGACCAGCGCCGCCACCCCTTCGCTGCCGTCGGGCACATCGACCACGATACGCTTCGGCAAGTAGCCGATGGCGCGGGATTCGAGCGTGTACGTCCCCGATGGAATGGACTGCATGGCGAACTGTCCGCTGGCACTGGTGGTGTCTTCACGACCGTTACCCCACATCACCAGCCGCGCATCTCGCACCGGTTGGCCGGTGGCACTGCGCACGACACCGCGCAGCGCGCCGTTACCGCGAAGGACCGGAGCCGACAATCGGGGCGCCCCGCCGGACTCCGGTGCTTTCGTTGCCGCGCCAACGTAGATGTCGCGATAGAGCAGTCCACCACGCGGCGCCTCGAGCTCGACAAATCCACTGGAATCACCGCCCACGAACGCGCGCGTCCGGAATGTCCCTTCGACCGGGATTCCGCAGATGGCAAAACTCCCGGTGGGTGACGTGGTGACGATGTTGGTTGGAGACCGCCGCTCGAGGCCGGCCGGGCCGAGTCGCACCTCAGTCCATTGGGCGCGAATGCGGGCGGGGGCCGGCAGCGCCTCACCGCGCGCGGAGCGCACGACTCCCATGAACAGCCCCAGCGAATCGCGCGCGATGGTTGGTCCGCACAGTCGTGCCACCAGCGTGCGTCCGGACGGAATGGCAACCTGCGCGCGAATTTCGCCCGGGGTACGAATGTCTACCTGTTGCAGCGGCGCTTCGATGCCCAGCGAATCCAGCCGCGGATGAAAAAATCCGAGCAGGTACGTGCCGACCTGCACCGAATCGATGGCGTAGGCGCCGCGTTCGTCGGAGGTTGCGGAACGAACCCGTGTGGGGTCTGTCGCGGCCACCAATTGGATCAGCGCGCCGGGCAGCGGGCGCATGGTGATGCTGTCGAATGCGAAGCCACTGACGCGCGCCACTGGAGTCTGGGCCAGTAGCGCGTCAGCGCCGGTCAGGAGACACGCCAACAGACCGGCCGCCGTGCGCGCGCGGCCCGGGTATCGCAGAGCATGGGAGTAGCCTTCGGTCATACCGGGAATGATGACACCGGATACGCAGACGCGCCTCCCTGAACGACAATGGGGGCGCCGCGTATGGCGCGACACCCCCGTTCGTTTGCCCGGTACGCCTTCAGTACGCTCCGGATTCCGATTGCTCGGGGGACCGACGCGCATCGCCGCCGGAGCCCCGCGCCCCTCGTGGCTTGGCCGAGCGTTGCTCACCGCCCTGCTGCGGCTGGGCCTGACGCGGTTGCTGCGGCCGCGGCTGGTCCTGTCGCGGCGCAGGTTGCGCACGTTCGCGCTGCTGCGGCTCGTTTCGCGGTTGCTCGACGCGTGGCCGCTCGCTCCGCGGTTGCTCGTTCCGCGGCTGCTCGTTCCGCGGCTGCTCGTTCCGCGGTTGCGGCACCCGCCGCACCTCGGGGGACACGCTCATGTCGCGAGCGCGCGGTTCGTTGCGGCGCTCCTGAGGCGCGGACATCTCCGGCCGAGGCGTGCGCGGTGCCGGCGGCGCGTCGTTGCCGCGATCGCGGCCGCCGTTCCGGTATCCGTCCGGTGTGGCGACCGGGCGGTCATCGCGTGGCTGTGCCGTGCGGCCCGTGTTGCCCACGTCGGGTCGATTCCGATCGCCGTCGCGACCACGCACGCCGTCGTTGCGATCACGTCCGTCGCGCGAACCGTCGCGGCGGTCATCGAAGTACGTGTCGCGATGCACGCCGGCATAGCGGTCGACGTTGCGGTAGTTGATGGGACACGGTAC
>JADKJT010000038.1 GCA_016720905.1 Gemmatimonadaceae bacterium
AACAGGGCGACTTTCCCGTCTCCGGGAGCTCCCAGAAGGTGCTACTGCACAACGTTGGGGACTGGAGCGACTGGGACTGGTATCTGCAGCCAAGATCGTTCTGGAAGTCGCTAGACTTGAGTAGCTCGTGGGAACTCGACTTTGATATCGCACCCCACGCGACGTCCTTTGACTTCCCATTCGGCAAAGTGAGATTGAGCGCGTTTGCCGCAGGAACTGGGACAGCGGTGTTTCACCATCAAGAGGATACCACATGGAAGAGCATCATGAGCCCGTCAGGCCTTCCAAACGGCATCTTTGTGAGACCCGGGGCGCTCAATACGGCAAATGCTGAAATTGCGTCAGCATCGCTGAAAGGGGGCGTGCGCATCAGGGTGAAGGCGGCGTGGTTTTCCTGGACCGATGAATGGTCCCTTCCTTCCCTCAGTGGGAGCGGATCGCCCAAGTGGTCTGCGAGTCGCGAGACTGCAGCATTCCAGGTACTGGGAGCCGCGAAGGTCTCCAGTGCCGTTACGCTTACCCTGTGCGACTCCAAACCAGCCGCCATGACTCCAGCGTGGGTCAAGGAATCGGTGGGATCCCCGGTGGCGGCCCCTGACGACGACGCGGATGGTGACTTGATTGCGTTCGGGACCACAGTCTCCAAGGCAGTCGTTGACTCCTTCGTCGTCTGTCCCGCAGCGACTCCATCTGCAAGCGACCTTCAGACGCTGGACGCGATCCGGCGTGCCTACCTCGCGGACAAGGCGTCGAATCCGATTCTAGCGAAGCAGCGCGCGTGTACGTCATTGACGCCGTTCCTGCGCCGCTACCTCGCGCTTTGCCAAAAGGGGCCTCGAGGTGAATCTGTCCGGTCGACTCGGTACACCCGAGGTGAAGCGCGGTGCGAAATCTCAATTTAGGCGTGTTGCCGGCGGCTGCCCTGGCCTTGCTTTGTCGCAGCAGAATTCGGGGTAAGGCAGCACGTGTCGCATGCCCAATGCGATGCATTTGGTCTCGTGGATGCTAAGCCGGACGAATGCCTGAGCTCGCACGGAAGTACTGGCGTTCTCGACAACGCACCCTCGGAACGGTATCGTTTTTGGCGAGATAGGAAGTGAGTGCCCATGCCGACCGTCGGATCGGCAGCGTCGACTCCGAGTGATCTCCGACAAGACATTGACTCATGTGAGGGCGTACCTCACAGGAGCTCGAGATGCGTCACGCTGCACTTTTGGTGACCTCCGCCGCGATGGCTGTCCTGTTGCTCGTCGCGTGCCGCGATGAGTTGGCCGCCCCGGATCTTCGCACACCAGTGCCGACCACGCAGATGGCCGCGCAAGAACAGACGACGGCCAACCAAGACTTCTTCTTCTTGCCGCCGATGGCGCCGGATCCGCACGGCGTAGCCGGATTCGACGAAGGCAAGTTCGATGGGTCGTTGCAACCGCGTGTTGAAGTGTGCGCACTCACCGGTGCCGAGTGCGCGACCGCACAACCCGCCGGCTTCCCCATTGTGTTCACGATGGATGGTGCGGGGCCGGCTCGACTGCGGGTCGATCTGTCGAATGAGTCGTACCACGTCAATTGGCAGACGAGGCAACCAAGAGTCAGCAGTGCCGTCAACTACCGGATTCACGTAAAGGTGGCGGGCACTGTGTTGGGGCAGGTGGATGTTGATGTGATCGACTCGGGCGCCGAGAAGAAGGCCACCGAAAGTGCACGCTTTGTTGCGGTGGTCAACGGCAGCACGCTGCCCATCAAGTTCCGTATCGAACGGGGAGCCGTGTTTGTTGTGGGCACCGCGGGCGGCACGGTCAGCGCGCAGGAAGGTCGGGTCACGCTCACCATTCCGGTCCGGGCCGGACCCGATCGGCGTAACGGTCGCTCCATCGACTGAGGTTCCGATTGACGCGCGACTTCTCGACGGAACCCCTTGATCTCGGCCCCGCAGGCGCCTCGTTCGATCCGCCGGCCACGCTCTCAATCAAGTACGATGCCGCGGCATTGCCGAGCGGCGAGTATCCACGCTTGCACAAGGTGGTGAACGGCGCGTGGGTGCCGATCCCGGGATCGACGCACGACCAGATCAACCATGTCGTGAGCGCGCCTATCACGGGCTTCAGCACGTGGGGCGTGCTCGGGACCGGCCTGGACTTGACTGTGCATGTATCCGGCGGCGTTGGCGAGGTGCGCGTCGAGAGTGACGTGCCGCCTGATCCCTGTACATATCAGGAGTCTCCGTGCACGCGAAATGAGACGGCAGGAACCGCGCTTGAGCTCGTGGCAAGCCCGCTGACGCCTGATGCACGCTTCGAAGAGTGGACGGGTACGGGCACCGGGTTCTCATGCACGACGAACCCGCGCTGTCAGTTGGTGATGGATCAGGATCGCGAGGTTACCGCGCGTTTTTCGATGCCGGGGACTGTGACACTCGATCGGAGCACGGCCGCGTTCTCCATGACGCGTGGCGGCGCGTTGCCCGCTGCGCAGACGGCGACGATTACCAACACCGGTGGCCGAGCGTTGACGCTTGCGCCGGTCAGCGTAACTTACGCGCCGCTGGTGACCGGATGGCTCGACGTGCAGGTCGATCGGACCACCATCGATCCGCGGGGCTCGCAGGTACGCTCACCATGGCGGTGAAGCCGAACGCACTCTTCCCTGGCACATTTACGGCGAGGGTTGTCGTACGTGACGACGGGAGTCTCACCCTGCGCTTCGTTGACGTCACGATCACGGTGTCATCGGCGGGCGCCATCGTGACCGCGAATGGCGCGGGACGACGATTCGGCCCGCTGCCGATCATCACGTACGCGCTGGCAGATAATCAGACGGGCACCGACATCTACCCGCTCGCACCGGTCAGCGGTTTTGGCTTCCTCTTTGCCCTCTTCGATACCGGAACCGGTGTCGTGTACCTCAATAGCGAGCGACCGTACGACATCGTCGTACCGCCGTACACCGATCCGAACGGTGGGCTGCGCTGCCAGCTTCCCAACAGAATCACCGACGGCAACTTCTTTGGCTCTGACGCTGGCATTCTGAACGTCACCGGCCCGGTCACCGCTCGGTACGACTCAACGGACTAGGCGCCGTTGATCCGGTCACCCTCGGGGCACCGATCGGCTCTGGCAACGCGCAAGTTGAACTCACCGATATCGACGTCCAGCCTGCAACTGAGGACGCCAACCTTAACGTGACACTCATCGGCATGCCGGTCGCTCGCAGCATCGTGGCCAGCTTGGACTACACGCGGAGCGTGACGAGATCGGGGTGGAACTTCTACCGATTCACCGACGCGGGCGGTGTCGCAC
This sequence comes from Gemmatimonadaceae bacterium, assembly GCA_016720905.1. Classification (NCBI taxonomy): domain Bacteria; kingdom Pseudomonadati; phylum Gemmatimonadota; class Gemmatimonadia; order Gemmatimonadales; family Gemmatimonadaceae; species Gemmatimonadaceae bacterium. The sequence continues at coordinate 3,297 of JADKJT010000038.1, forward strand.
ATGAACTCACGAGCGCCGCCAACAGCGGGCTTCCTGGATTCGTCAAGTTCAATTCCATCACGGCGCCCGACATCACCTTCTATCCGGCGGGTTCCGCGTCCGTTCCGGCCAGTTCGTTCGAACTCGACCTGGCCCGAGTTGGACCACCGGGCGAGCGTTTCGTGCTCACGAACCTCGCCTTCCGCCACCAGGGCTATTTCGTATCTGATGCTGATCCGGTAACAGCACCAACCCTGCCATACCTGTTCGATACGGGGACAAACATTACCATCGTCGGCGACCAGATCGCGGGAATGCTGCATCTGGTGGCTGGCGGCGGCTCGTTCAATTGTCTTGGCGGTACCAGCAACGGCTATGTGCTGGATGCGATCACGGCGGTCGCTGCCGGCGGCGCGTACGTCGTCAACAGCGCAAACGTCTGCTGGCAGCAGAATGCAATCCTCGACGGCGGGGCCAGGTTCAGCGCCGTCATCGGCTCTAACCTGTTTGATCAGGTGCGCATTGTCCTCGACGGGCCGCGCAACAAGCTGGGCGTCGGTCCCGTCGCGCCATCGCCGGTGTTCTGGCAGCCGGCGCCTCGGAACTACTGCACGACGACGGGCGGACCTGTCGTCGTCTCCTTGGCGGTGTCGATCGCGGATCCCAACCTCACTCTGGGACAGCAGATCCAAGCCACCGCCGTTGCGACCGACAACCTCGGCAGCGACTTCGCGCTCCCGGCGATCTGGTCCAGCAGCAACACTGCGGTCGCGACCGTCTCCGCGAACGGTCTCGTTACCGCAGTGGGACCCGGATTCGCGGCCATTGTCGCACACGCGGCAGGGCTGACCGCCGCAGCCCAGGTGTCCGTGGGAACCGTCGAGGGTAGCCACCAGCCGAGCAAGTGATATGTCGCGTCGAGGCGAATCCATGATGGTGCGCACGCTGATTCCGTGCGCGGTGCTGTGCATCGCAACGCCGTTGACCACGCGCGTCACGGTCGAGGCGCAGGAGTCGCGCATGGTCGCGCCCGTGACGCAGGGAGTCGTCTCGCTGGGCCAGACCGTTCGCGGCACACTCGCGTCGCCGTCGCCCCACGCGTGGGGGCTTGTCGCAATGAAGGGTGAGTATGTCGAGGTCGAGCTATTGCCAAAGGGCGATCATCTGCGAATGCGAATACTCACGCCGGACGGCGTGGTGCGACGTGTGCTCGATCCAGTGCGAATCGCTCAGGGTAAGCGTTCAGTGCGTTGGATCGCAGAGGCCGCAGGGCAGTGGGCGCTGGAAATCGGACTCACCGATGGCGCGAATACCGCATCGTACGAGCTCCGCTGGGCGATCCGTCGCGCGCCGACCGACGCTGATCGCGCCGTAAGCGCTGCCGATAGCATCAACGATCTCGCGACGCGACTCGCGCGGCTGCCGCGCGACAGCGTGTCGGTGACGCTCCTCCGCCGTGCGCTCGAACTCCGCGAGTCCGCGTTGGGGGTCAGTGATGTGGAAGTCGCCGCGACCCTGCAGGAACTTGCTCAGCTCCTGGCGGGCAGGGCGCGTTACGCGGAGGCGGAATCGCTTGCACTTCGCGCACTCACCATTCGACAAGAGCAACTCGGACCCGAGAACCTCGCCGTCGCAAGAAGTCTGAACCAGTTAGCGAGTCTCAGTGAGCGGTCGCGCCTGCCACTGGCTGATTCGCTGTACCGCGGGTCGCTCGCGATGAGCCAGAGGCTACTGGGCCGCGAGCATCGCGACAACATCCTTACGTTGGCCAATCTGGGCGCGGTGCTCATTCGGCGCCGTGGGTACGTCGATGCCGACTCCACGCTGCGTCTGGCAGTGGCTATCGCCGAGCGGACGTTCGGCATCGACAACGGACGCACGTATACGCCCCTCTTCAACCTCGCGTTCCTGTACAAGGAGCAAGGACGCGCGGATGAGGCGGCGCCGCTTTACGCGCGGTTGATTTCAATGCGCGAGAAAGAGCTTGGCGCAGACCACCTCGACGTTGCACGATTGGTGACTGACCTTGCGGGCATGTTCGAACGCCAGGGACGCTATACCGACGCGGAATTGCAGCGACGTCGTGCACTGGCCGCGTTTGAAAAGGCGAACCGCGGTCCCGATACCAACGTGGCCTACTGTCTCGCGGCACTCGGCTGGAACCTGTACTTGCAGGGCCGCTATGCCGAGGCCGAGTCGATCCAGCGTAGCGCAATGGCTATGTGGGAAGCCACCGTTGGCCCTGACCACATCTCCGGGAGCTATACCCTTCAGAATCTTGCCATTCTTCTGGGCTCTCAAGGACGATATGCTGACGCCGAGCGTCTGCACCGACGTGCTCTTAGCATCAAGGAGAAGGCGCTTGGACTCGAACATCCCGAAGTGGCAGGAAGTCTGAATGACCTTGGCGTGCTGTTTTGGCGTTCGGCGCGTAGCGGTGAGGCTGAGCCGCTATTCCGGCGGAGTCTCGCAATTCGCGAGAATCGGTTCGGAGCTGAACATCGAGTCGTTGCGGAGAACCTCAACAACTTGGGGTTACTGTTGGTTGGTCAGGCTCGCTACGCCGAGGCGGAGCCACTTTTTCGTCGGGCTCTTGAGATAAAGGAGAAGGCCGACGGCCGAGAGCACTTAGCGTCTGCGACGACGCTGGGCAACCTCGGTCACTTATACGCACTGCAGCGCCGATTTGACGAGGCGGAGCCGCTGCTGCGCCGTGCGCTTGCCATCGAAGAGAGGGCGCTGGGTCGCGACCATCCGGAATTGCAGCCGGCCCTTTTCAGCCTCGGCTACATGCTGATCAACCGGCGACGGTACGCTGAAGCGGAATCCACTTTTCGCCGGGCCATCTCCGTCGGTCGTAATGCGAAGGATGCAATAGACAAGCAATACACCATCGCCGACGTGTACATGGTACAGGGCCGATTTTCGGAGGCCGAACCGATCTATCTGCGTGCGCTAGCCGCTCGAGAGCTGACTTTCGGTCCAACGAGCCCACGAACCGCTTCAGCTTTGGTCGACGTTGCGCGGAGTGCTTTTCAGGCGAGGCGGGCGGCGGTGAGTGCGTTGACACGGCTCAACAGGGCCGTCACCATCTTTGACGCTGCCCCTACCGGCACTTTCAACCCCATCGAACGAATCCGGGCGTACTCGTGGAGAGCGCGGATCCGCAAGGCGAGTGGCGATCGCGCGCGGGCCCTCACCGATCTCGCTGAGGCGATCCGTTCGGTTGAGGAACTACGTCCGCAGGTTGGCGGTAGCGAGGAAACCCGCGCGATCTTCTTTGGCCGATATACTGAACTTTTTGAGTTAATGATCACGTGGAGGCTTGAGTCGCGTGATGTTGGCGCGGCGCTCGAATACGCCGAACGGGGTCGGGCCCGAGTCCTGCTCGATCAACTGGCCGCCGGCAAGATCGATCTGCGTCAGAGCATACCGTCGGACGTGCGCATTCCCCTCGAAGCCCGTGAGTCGAACGCCCGGGCGCGGTTGGCCGAGTATCAGGAACGCGTCACTCGGCTCGCGGCGCGCACGGACATACTCCAGGACGAACGGAACCGTCAGAGCGCCGTCGCCACCGATTCGCTTCGCGCTGCCGAACGTGACGTACGCTCAGTGTACGACGATATCAAGAACGCCAGTGCATTGTGGCGTGACCTGATTACGTCGGGTGGTCAACCGGTCCCACTCGCCACGATCCAGCGGGGCCTGGTGCCTCAGCGCAGCCTACTGGCGCTGTACCAGATCGGTGAGGAGCGCAGCTTCCTCTTCCTCGTGCCAGCCGTCGGTGCGCCTTCGGTGGTCAACTTGCAAGTCACTGCTGCCGACGCGAGTACGCTCGGCGTGCGACCGGGTGCTCTCACCGTTGCCGCACTCGAGCAGGCACTCGGCGCGCCCAAGGCAGGTGGTGCAGCAGGAATCGCCGCTGTGTTAGGGCAGGCACCGCGCGGCGCGGTGAGCGCGGCAGCTGCGCGCTCGTCCGTGCAGCAGCTACATGCGCTGCGGCGCATTCTCATGCCGGATTCAGTCTGGAATCGGATTCGTGGTGTCGAGCAGGTGGTACTCATACCGGGTCGCGGGCTCTACCAGTTGCCGTTCGAGGCACTTGTCGTGACGGTGGGCTCCACGGATGCGGAGACGCGCTATTGGTTGGATGACGGCCCGGCCATTCGCTACGCGGCATCGGCCACCACTTTGTACAATCTCGAACAGCGACCGAGGGCTCGGGTTGTTGCGGCCGCCGGTCACAAAGCGGTGGTGAGCCTTTCGGCGCCCATCTTTGATGGTGCTACGTCATCCTCGTCACTGGTGGGTGCCACGGCACGGACCGATTCCGTCAAGTTGGTGGTTGATGCGCGTGGAGCATCGCCAGTCACGCGATCCAGTTTTGTCGACGGCGGCGGCATTCTGGCGCCACTTCCCGGCACGGCATCGGAAACGGACGCCATCCGAGCAGCGTTTGGCGTGTCGCCGTCATCGGGCGGAGTGGTTGCGCTGCAAGGTCGCGAGGCGACGGAGGCCAATCTTCGCCCGGCCCTCCTTGGCACGCGCTTCATTCATCTGGCCACTCACGGACTTGTCGACGAAAGCCGCGGAGCGCTGTTCGCGGCACTGGCCCTGACGCCGCCAGCGACGGCCACGGCCAGTGACGATGGATTTCTGCAGCTGCACGAGATCTACCAGCTGCGATTGCCGGAAGCAGAACTCGCGGTATTGTCGGCGTGCGCCACGAATGTCGGTTCCACGATCGACAGCGAGGGTGTGTTCGCGCTGTCGCGTGGTTTCCTGGCCGCCGGTGCACGACGCGTGATCGCGAGTCAGTGGGCCGTTGACGATCGATCGACTGCGGACTTGATGGGTGGATTTTTCCGTACGATAGCGGCGGCGGAGCAAGGCGGCAGCGCCGTCGACTACACACGAGCACTTCGTGATGCGAAGCGTGCGCTGCGACGGGACCCGAAGTGGGCGAATCCCTATTTCTGGGCGCCATTTATCCTCACAGGAGCGCGATAGCCACAAGCCGTCGTGTAGGTGCCAACGGCGTGTTTTCAAAACATCATGCATTCGTGAGAGTCTTGTAATAGTCGCGTAACCTGTCCTTAAGACAGACGTTTCAGTTTCTTGGTGCACCGCTTGAACGCAGCGCAGACCCGTTTTCCTCCACCTGTTCGCAGTGTCCTCTCATCAGTGGCTGAGATCATGCACAAAGTGTCCGTCATCTTTCTGGTTGCGATCCTTGGGGTGCCTGTCTCGACTCTCCGCAGTCAGACGTGCGATGTTACGGTGAACGCCTCAGTCGGCGGTACGGCATCGGTGACGAAAGGCGGAGCCACAGGCGCATGCGGTCGAATGATTTGGGTCAAGGCTGAGCGCGCCGCCTACCACTACTTCACGGGATGGACGCTGGAAACGTCGGCTGGCGTCTCTGGTCCATCGGCTGCGTGGGGATTTCAGGAATCGGACTCGTTTACGGTCAACACAGCGACACGGATCACACCATCATTCCGTGCCGCCTCGCCATGCAAACGGAGCGCGGTGCTCGAACGTATTAACTTCGAACGCGGCAAGCCCACCGCCGCGAATCCCTCGGGCCTTCCGGCGCTCTTTGCGGACCGACGACTGATTGTGGCGGCGGATTCGCACAGCATCTACATGGCACGCACCGCTCTGCTTACGCACATCCAAGAGTTGAATGCCTCAACCAGCACGTTCTTCACCGGCCCTATGTTCTCGGATCGCATCAAACGGCAAGGTGCCACGACCGGCACCGGCACTACTGAAGTTGCAGCCTCCATGGTGACTTCGGATGGTGTAACGATTGCCGAGATGTGGTTGAACAGCATGTCGCCGGATCCGACGTCGCATCGCAGTCTGCTCATGTCCGCCGTGGGCCATGTGGGTGTTGGCGAAATGGGCGGTTACTGGACGTTTGTGAGCGCGCCGCAAGCAGTCACCGACCCTGGTGATCACTGTCTGGATACGCAGGCAACGGTAGCGCCGGCAGCACCGCTGGCGCCCAACGGTCTCACGGCCAGTTGGAGCGTGAACTTCAAGGCCGAGTTGTCGTGGACGGACGTCGCGTCAACCGAACGGGGTTACCTCGTTGAGCGCTGTGCCGGTGCCGGCGGCAGCGGTTTTGCGCAGATCGATTCGGTGAGCGCCAATATCAACGCGTACCAGAACGGTGGCCTCGCGGCATCCACCAGCTATTCCTACCGAGTGCGTGCGACCAATGCCGGCGGTCGCTCAAACTATTCCAACGTCGCGACCATCGTGACCACGGCATTGCCTCCCACGGCACCGAGTGGACTTACCGCTAGTCTGAGCTCCAGCGCCGTGGCCGCCTTGTCGTGGGTGGATGCAGCGACCACGGAAACAGGGTTTCTCGTAGAGCGTTGCGCCGGTGCGGGCTGCAGCAGTTTTGCTCAGATCGATTCGGTGGGCGCCAACATCAGCGCGTACCAGAACGTCACCCTTGCCACATCCACCAGCTACTCCTACCGGGTGCGCGCGACCAATGCCGGCAGTCGCTCCGGGTACTCCAACATCACGACCATCGTCACTGTAGCACCGCCGCCTGCGGCGCCAAGTGGCCTCAACGCACTATCGAGTTGTTCTGGTGGCCAGTGCAGCAGCGGACGTATTGATCTGACCTGGACCGACAATGCGTTGAACGAAGAGACCTACCGCATCGTGCGCTGCGAAGGAGCCGCCTGCACCAATTTTGCGGAAATCGGCTCGGTGGGCAACAATATCGCCAGCTTCACGGACCGGACGGTGGCCGTCGGTGTCAGCTACAGTTACCGCGTTGCGGCGTGTCGAAGCGGTGGCGGGTGCTCGAGCCCATCGAACTCCGCATCGACCAGCGTGAGCGCCGGAAAGCCGGCGGCGCCTACTGCCCTCGTCATCACAACAGTGTCGCGCACGCAAATCAACCTGTCGTGGACCGACACCGCTAACAACGAGACCTCTTTCCGCATCGACCGCTGTACGGGTCCCGGGTGTACCTCGTTCACGGAGATCGCCAGTGTCGGGGCGAATATGACGAGCTACCAAAACTCCGGGCTGCTGGCTGGTACCAGCTATACGTACCGTGTTCGCGCGGTGAACGGAGCTGGTGGGTCGAGTTTCACGAACGCCGCGACCAGCAAAACAACACCCTAGTCGATGGCCAGCTTCCGGTCGACACGTTCTCCCTGTGATTGTCGGACCCGTTGTTCGCAGCTTTTAAAGGTATTGCTGGATCAAAACAGCTGGACGCTGAGGTCGTCGTGACCACTGGCAGACCTTCACCAGAGGACACGGTGAGCATTTCCAGAACGCGCGTTTGGGCTTCGCAAGGCAGTTGTACGTTTACGCAAGTGTTCTAGGATCCCTGGAGTGCGGTGACAACCTGCTTTAGGTCGCTACGGAGTCTTCAGGGTCGTTAACCCCACATCATCCAGCAGAATGGCGCCGACTTTCGCGCGATCGAACACCAGTCGAATCGTCCGCAGCGTGCCCGGATCGAACGTGGCGTTGGCCTTGGTGAATGACGCCGTGGGCAGCACATAAGTCTGCATCACCGGCTCGGACAGCGTGGGGAACTGCGTCTTGTCGCGGCCGCGTCGGCGATAGATGTACGCGTCCAACGGAATGCGCACCGCGCCGAAATCCGACAACGGCAGGCGCACGGTATGCCCCGCGGCATCTTCCAACTCCACGCTGACATCGGTCGGGTGCTTGGTGGTGTCCTTGGGTGTTGGCTTGGGCTTTGGCGGCGCCTTCTTCTTGGCTGCCGGTTTGCCAGTGCTGTCCTTGCTGGCGGTGCTGTCACGCTTGGTGGTGTCCCTGGGCAGTTTGCGCGGCCCCGGTGTCTGCGTGGTTGCGCCAACGGTAAGGAGCAGGGCGCTGGAGGCGTCAGGGTGCCATGCCGCACGGAGTGAATCCGGCACAGTGAAGCTCACGCGCGCCGGGGTGCGCGGCGTCGTCGTGTCCTTGCCCACGGGCGTGTTGTTCCAGCCCAGCGTCACGACATTGCTGCGAAACGTCGAACCGCGTGAACGCACGGGCACGTCGTTCTCCTTCCAGGTGGAGAGTGACTCAGCTGCAATCCGCACGCCGGGCGCAGTTCCGGTGGTGAGGTCGACATCCTCTTCGAAGGTGGCCAGATACTTCGTGTTCGCATCGCCGTAGCGGTTCATGTACATCGTGGGCGGCAACCAGTCGCCGGCGGCGCGGTGGTCGCGAAACATCACCTGATACTCGGTGCGGTCGCGCAGCACGGTTTCCAGGAATCCACTGATCACCACGCGTCCGAACTGGCGTTGCTGCTCGCCCGGAATGAGCGCCTTCAACTGCAGACTGCGGTCGGAAAAGAACCCGTTGTCCTTGTTGTTCCAGACGGTGTTCCATTGCCCGTGGTTGGCACGGTACATGAAGATGGCGCTCTTGAACTGCGGTCCGGGCTTCGTGTACTTGATGCGATTGTACTGCATCAGCCCCTGGAACGTCGACACGTCACCATCGTGCGAACCGTGGATGACGAGGTAGCTGTAGTCGGACAGCGGCGTGGGGCGTTCGGTGGGCAGGTACTGCCCGTCCACGGGGGCGATGGCGACGAGGCCCTTGATGTCGAAATTGAAATCGAACTTCTGGTTCGCGTCATCGGGATAGTACGGCAGGCGATTGAACGCGCCGGCCACGGCCACGGCTTCACCGCCACGCGAATGACCCATGAGGGCGATGCGCGTCATGTCGATCTTGTGATGGAGCGGCTTCCCCGCCGAGTCGTTCAGGGCGCGGAACACCTCGAGATGCTTGAGCAGCATCCAGCCGCGCGCATCGTTCTCGCCGCGAATGCCGCCGTTGAGGAAGTTCTCGTCAATGGACGCCAGGATGAATCCGCGGGAGGCGAGGAGTTCGCCCAGCCACTGATACCCTGGATCGGAATACTCCTCCATGCTGTGGTTGCCGTGCACCACCAGCACCAGCGGGAAGGGACCGTCGCCGTCGGGATACCAGACCCGCGCATTGAGCGGGAACTTCGTGTTGTCGTAGCCCCAGTACTTCTTGCGCGACTTGGCCTGCGCCGGCTCCATGCGGGCGAAGGGCGAGGCATCAACCGTCCCGGTGCGGTAGGTGGCCGAATCGCGGAATTCGGGCCGCCGCGAATTGCCGGCAGCGCCATAGTACAGTTTCCGCACTGCGAGCGAGCCCGGGACGCCGGGGTTGGGGGCGGTGATGGTCCGATGGGCCAACACGCGATCGGCATCGCTGGGTACGAGGGTCAGCGGCTGCGTGCAACCGGCCAGTACGCCTATCGAGAGGCTGGAGAGCAGCAGCGGACGGCGGAGCGCGGACCAACCGGCTCGACGCAGGGACGCCACAGGGGAAAAAACAGAAAGGGTGGGCACGTGGGGACGTTACGGGCAAGAACGTTCTCCCGCCACGCTTCCGGGACGACTCCCCGTGGCGCATGTTTTGCCGCTATGGACAGACGCCATTTCGTTTCCGCGCTGGCCGGGGCCTCCGCCCTCCCCGGCCTTTCCTCCGTTCTGCCGCCGACCTTCGCCCCCGGGGCGATGCGCCGGTTACTGGACGCAGTCGACGTCGCGAAGAGCCGGGGGGCCATGCTTTTCGATCCCAACGCCCCCGCGTGGCGAGGGAACCCCGCGCAGGACGCCGCCTTCGCGGCCGACGAGGACTTCTGGGAGCCCGTCCAACGGGCGTTCGACCTCGATCGCACGTGGATCAACCTGAACAATGGGGGGTGCTCGCCGGCGCCCACCCATGTGCTCGATCAGATGATCCGCGATATCAAGTACTCGAACGAGTTGCCGGTCATCCAGATGTGGCGCGATCTCGAGCCACGCATCGAGGTGGTCCGCCGCGAACTGGCGCTCGAGTTCGGTTGTGACATCGAGGAAATGGCGATCACCCGCAACGCGTCCGAGGCACTGGAGACGCTCATCTTCGGTATCGACCTCAAGGCCGGTGACGAGGTGATTGTCAGCAACCAGAACTACGGACGCATGCTGAACGCCTGGCGTCAGCGCGAGCGGCGCGAAGGCATTGTGGTGAAGGAAATCTCCTTTCCCGTTCCCTCGACATCCGCGCAAGCCATCGTCGACCGTTTCGCCGCCGCCATCACCCCTCGCACGCGGGTGATGGAGATTACGCACATCACGAACCTCACCGGCCAGATCCTGCCGGTGAAGGAGATCGTGGCGATGGCGCGCGCCAAGAATATCGAAGTGTTCATCGATGGGGCGCATGCGTTTGCACAGTTTCCGTTCACGCGCGACGATCTGGGGGCGGACTACTACGGCACCAGTCTGCACAAGTGGCTGCTGGCGCCCATCGGCACGGGCTTCCTGTATGTGCGCAAGGCGAAGCAGAAGAGCATCTGGCCCTTGATGGCCGCCACACCGGCGCAGGACAACGATGTCCGCAAGTTCGAGGAAATCGGCACGCATCCGGCGGCCAATCACAATGCCATCGGCGTCGCGCTCACCTTCCATCGCGCGCTCGGCGCGGGACGGAAGTTCGCTCGTTTGACGTATCTGCGCGATCGCTGGGCCAAGCGCCTGCTGGCCGAAGGCAAGGGACGGGTGAAGATCCTGACGCCGATGGATTCGCCCATGGGCGGTGGCATCGGTTTCTTCAACGTGGACGGGCTCGATCCCTCCAAGCTGGGCAACTGGCTGATGGGACAGCATCGCGTCGTGCAAACGCCGATCACGCACGCCGAGTTCAGCGGCATCCGTGTGACGCCCAACGTGTATACCACGCTCGAGGAAATCGATCGTTTCGCGGAGTTGGTGCTGCGCGCGATGCGTACCGGCATCGCCTGACCGGGACGACCGACGCATGCTGAACGGGATTCGGTGGCGCCGCCTTGCCGCGTTTGTGGGGTGTGTCACCCCGCTGACGATCGGTGCGCAGTCGTTTGAAGGCGCGATCATGATTCGTGTCGTGGCCGGCGGCCGCAATGGTCCGGCCACCGCCGACTCGGTAGAGTACCTGAGCCGCGGCGGCAACGTGCGCATCAACATGATGTCGCCTGCCGGCGCGGTGTCCATTCTCGCGCTCGCGACGGAAGGGAAAACGTATGCAGTGCTGGCGACACAGCGCGCGTACATGGAGATGTCCGCCGGGGATGCGGCGGGCTCGGTGGCCGAGTCGGCCGGCGCGACAACGATTTCCAGATCCGGACGGAAGGAAACGATCGCGGGCTACGAGTGTGAGCATGTGCTCGTCGAGTCCAACGGGGCCACCGGTCCGCAGAAGACCGATATGTGCCTGACCAAGGCATTGGGACCATACGTCAATCCCGTGTCGGGACTCGCGGGCGCGCGATTGACGCCGTGGCAGCGTCAGCTGGCATCCGAGGGTGGTTTCCCGCTCAAGGTCACGCTGTCAGACGGGTCGGTGGCACTTGAGGTGACCAGAATCCAGAAGCGTCGCGTGAGCGATACACTGTTCCGCATCCCGGCGGACTTCAGCAAGATGGAGATGCCGAAGCGCCCGTAGGTTCCATGGTTCCCTTGTTCCATCCGTGGCAGAACGACACAGCATTGCCCTGGCGTGGTGCAACACCACGGGACGGGGCTGAAACCTCCGTCCCGTCGTCACGTTAGGGCATACAGATGCGCGGTGCCTCCGTCATGCAGACGCGGCCTCGCACCGCCCCCTGTAACTGTCGGAGGACTTTCTCATGATCGCGTTCATTCTGTCATTCGCCATCGCATCGGCCGTCGCCATCGTGCTGCATGGCGCCGCGCGCCGTTTCGTGCGTAACCGGCTCCGCTATGTTGATGCCGTGCAGAAGGCCATCGTGCCGTGGGCTGCAGGTGGCGCGGCGTTTCTTCTGGGTGCGCTGATTGTCCCCGTGTTGCCGCTGGTCGGCCTTGGAACAGCGCTTACTGCGGCGCTTGCAGTGGGCTCCGGGGTTGCGGCTGGCGCGAAAGACATTCGGCAGGGCATCTCACCGGTCGTGTACGGCGGTCGCTGAGGCCTTTCGCTACATCCAGTATTCGTACTTCCCGGTCGCAAACACGAACGCAGACAGCGCACCATTCGTGACGGCGTGCACCAGTACGATGTCACCGAGCGATTTGGTGCGCCAGAACCACCAGTTGTAGACCAGGCCGCACACCAGACCGACTTCCCAATAGGGGCCGTGCTCGACGGCGAAGAGCACCGAAGAGATCAGAAACGCCGTCGCGGTGTAGCGCCCCAACGGCACGGATTGCCAATCGGGGTTGACGATCCAGCGGGGCAACCATCCGCGCCAGAACAACTCCTCAAGAATCGGCACCAGCAAGGCGGCGCGCACGACGCGCAACGTCACCACCAGGGGATTGGCCAGATCGGCCGGCGCAATGGAGTTGGTGAGCGTTCCGGTCAGACCGTTCTGGAATAGCCAGTGACTCCGCCAACCCGGCACCAGCAGGTCTGGTGCAACCCACAGCGCGCACACCGCCAATCCAAGCGCTACACTGCCGAGCGCGTGTTGTACGCGCAGCGTGCGGATGATGGATCCGGAGGCGACCACGAGGACGGTGACCAGCACCGTGACGCGGAGGATTGACTCCCACGGCTGTCCAAACGGCAGCAGTGGAGCGGCGGCCAGCAGGGCCATGAAGACGGCAAAGGGCGCGACCCAGGCCAGCAGGGGATACCGCAGCAACAACGAACGCATTGGCAGGAAGGGAGCGGGGAGGTTACGTGTTGAACACGCCGTCGTAGTGTTCTCGCACGAGCATCGCCTGAGCGCCGGCGAAGTCCAGCAGGAGTACATCGCCCTCGCCGTGCACGATGCGCACGGTCATGGCGTGGGGTGCCGCAGGATTGTCGGTGTGCAGCAGGTCGCCTTCCACCCGATAGAGCAGCGCGATAATCTGATCCTTGCCGCCAACATCGACGTGGTAACGCATCTGTCCGTCACGGAGAAACTCCATGCGGACGCCCGGTGCGAAGTCGAGCGTGGGATCGGCGCGCATGAGGCGCCAGGTGCCGAGCAACCAAAGGGGAGCCATGAACAACGCTGCAGAGGGTCGGAGTCGCGCGTGCTGATATCTAATGCGCGGTCATCGGGTTGGCACACGTGGTCGCGCCTGCGCGGTCTGGTGCCCGCCGCGATGGGATTGGTCGCCCTGATGCTTGCCGCAGCAAGGCCGGCGCCCGCACAAACTCCCGTGGACCACCGGCGCTTCGACGTTCTCCTGCAACAGCACGTGGTCAACGGGTATGTCGACTATGACGCATTCGCCCGTGCGCCGGAATTCGCGCAATACCTGGCGTCGCTCGATCGGGTACGACCGGAAACGCTTGACGAGGACGAACGGCTGGCGTTCTGGCTCAACGTGTACAACGCCTTCACGATTCAGCTCATCGTCACGCACCATGAGACCGAATCGATCCGCCACATCAACAAGGCACTGGGCGTGCTGCAACTCAAGGGCCCCTGGAGCGAACCCATCGTCCGCGCGGCGGGACGGCGGCTGACGCTGGATGACGTCAATCATGGCATCATCCGCAAGGAGTTTGGCGAGCCGCGCATTCACTTTGCGCTGGTGTGCGCGGCCATGGGTTGCCCGCCGCTGCGCAGTGAAGCGTATACCGGCGCGCGTCTGGTCGATCAGCTCAACGATCAAAGCCGACGGTTCCTCCGGGAGTCACCCGCCAAGAACCGGTTCGAGCGACGCGTGTTGTTTCTGAGCCCCATCCTGACCGCTTACCGCACGGACTTTGGCCCGACCACACAGGACCTGAGCCGCGCGCTGGCCCCGTGGTTCGACGGCGCCGACAAGGACCTGATGATGAAGGGACGGGTATTCATTCGGGAAACCCCGTTTGACTGGACTTTGAACAGTCAGGCCAAAGCCAAGGCCCGCGGGCTGATGTGACGCCGAATGTGACGTTTCAGTTGTCTGTGTAGTCGCACAGAAGACTCGCTGCCGGGTCGCCGTTCCCGCCGCCGTGCCCGCGCCCTTTCAAGGGCCCAACCGGAGCCGCCCATGCATGACGAAACCCGTCGTCGCAGTGCCCGAGTTCACGCGCTTCGCCTTGATCGTGCCGCGATCGCCCAAGGTGGGATTGCCGCGACCATCACTTTTGTCGTGGCGTGGATTATTCAAGTCTGGTAGGGTGGGGCAAGACAGAAGACTGCAGACGGGAGACGGGAGACGCCGGCCAACTGGACGTCTCCCGTCTCCCGTCTCCTTTCTCCCGTCTTCACCGCCACGCGGCTGTCGTCACGCCGGCGCTGTCCCTCCCGTACGGCACCCACGCCAGCGCCACCAGCTGCACGTGCACGTCGCCGCTCTTGGCCTTGATCGGCAACCGGTCCAGCGTTTCCGACTGCGCGTCGTAGGACGCGCCGAGCGCGTCAATCTCCCCTTGAAGCTGCGCCTCGAGATCGGCGTACTGCTGTTGCAAGGCCTGCACGCTCTCATTGGCGCGCGACACATCGCTGCTTTGTTGCGCCGCGCGGCCCATGCCACGTGCCGCCGTTCCCACCTTGCTGACCGTGCCGACGCCAATCTTTCCGCGTCCGAACATCGCACCAAGAATGGCGCTGCCAACCGAGATCACCGTGTCCACCTTGGCCTGACTGGCCTGCGACTGCTCCCGCGCCACGGCCTGTTCCGCGCGGCGAATCCGCTCCTGCAGCGCCGAGAGTTTCGTCGCATACTTTCCGCGCAACGTTTCCACCTTTGCGTCTCGCCCCTCGCGCGACTGTACCTGCAGGCGAATACGGAAGTCGCGCTCGGTTTCCCCGACGTTTGACGTGCGTTTGAGCGCGGCGCTCTGCAGCAGCTCCACCTGTTCGTTGGTGACGACCCACTTCTGAAACGCCTTGCTCCACGCGGCGTAGCTCTTGGCGCTGGCGGCCGCCTTGGGAAGCGCGCCAAACACGGCGCCATCGCGTGGGCCGCGCTCCAATACCGAGGGGTCGAGATCGATCCGCTCGGCGCCGTCCCATTCCAGCGTGATCGGGCCGTCATCCATCGAACCGAGCAGTACGACACGTCGCTGTTCCGTCACGCCGTACTTCGCGCTGGCGAACGACACGTCGGCGACCGCGAGGATGGCGGGGTGGTAGCTGATGGCGTCCATCTGACTACGCGGCGGGATGAAGAACTGCGGCACGTCCGGTGGCAGCACGGGCGCATGTGAGGCCGGTGTCGCATCAAGCGACGACATGCTGCCGCCACTGTGTGCCGACACGCTGCTGCGCGCAGCACTTGTGGATGACGCATTCGCGGACGTTCCGCCGGACGCGGCCGTCGCGGCACCACCGCCGGACGCCGCGCTCAATTGCTTGATCTGCTCGCGCGTCATGGGTCCGGCGAGATACGACAGCGTCCACCGCGTCTCGAACGTGATGGGCGCCGGCTCGTGAACGCTGTGCATCAGGAAGACCCGTTTGCCCAGCCCCGCGATGGTCTGCTCCATCGCTGAGCGGTCGAAGGGCTGTCCGCCGGAAGCGCCTTCGAGTCCTTCCATCACCCGCATCTTGTCGCGCTCGGTCTGCAGGCGTCCGATAAACCAGGTGCCTGTATTGGAGAGACCGCGATAGTCGAGATCGACCGGATTCTGTGTGGCCAGCACCACGCCGAGGCCGTAGGCACGCGCCTGCTTCAGCAAAGTGAGCAGCAACGTCTTGCTGGGCGGGTTAGCCACCGGGGGCATGTACCCGAACAGTTCGTCGATGTAGAGGATCGCGCGCAGCGAACCGGTGCCCGGCTGCGCCCGCACCCACGCCAGAATGTCGGCCAGCAGCAGGGTCATGAAGAACATGCGTTCGGCGTCGCTGAGATGCGCGATGGAAATGATCGAGCCCTTGGGCTTGCCGTTGGCATCGTACAACAAATCAGCGGTGTTCAGCGGTTCGCCCTTGAGCCAATTCTGGAAGCCCGGCGCGGCCAGCAGATTGTTGAGCTTCATCGCGAACTCCATGCGATCCTTCGGTGGGAACACCGTGTCCAGCGGCATCACGCCCACCTGCGTGAACGGCGGTGATTGGATGCCACCGATCACGCCGGCCAGATCGAGATCGCGACCGTCGCTCCAGGCCGAGGCCAGCAAGTTGGCCAGCAGGATGTGTTCACGACTGGAGATCGGATCGGCATCGATTCCCAGCAGCGCCAGCACGCTGGTGGCCGTCGCGTCGACGCGTTCTCGCAGCGCTTCACTGTCGTCGCGAATGGCGGGCGGCGGCGCCACAAAGGCGCGCAACAACGACAGCGGTCGACCGGCGGTGCTCCCCGGCGTGTAGATCGTCACCTCGGCCGCATCGACGAGACGCTGGATGCGCGCGCCATCCTCACCCCACCCGGCCAACCCATCGCGCCACAGTGTCGCTTGCTTCTGGGCAAACTCGTCGGGCGACACGCCGGCATTCGCGGCCTGCTGCGGATCGACCCATGGTCGGAAGTCGGCCGCCGCCAGCGAAGGAAAGCGCAGCGCCAGATTGCCGAGATCGCCCTTGGGATCGATGGCAATGACCGGCACTTTGTCAATCAACGCTTCTTCCAGCAACCCGATGCCGAGTCCCGTCTTGCCACTGCCGGTCATGCCGATGATGACGGCATGCGTCGTCAGGTCCTTCGCGTCATACAGCACGAAGTCGTCCTGCCGCGCGCGCGACGCGAGATCGTACCGCTTGCCCAGGTAAAAGGCACCCAGCTTTTCAAAGTCCGTCATGGCGTGGTTCCAGGAGTGCGTGGGACGGTGCCGGTCCGTGCCGCGCGACGCAGGTCGTCGGCGTGTGCACGGAGATTATCCACTTCAAAGGGTTGCAGCAGCCGGTCGACCCCGTTCACACGCTTGGCCGACCGCGACAGCGAATCGCGTTGCCATTCGAGCTCAATGACGGTGCGCAGCGTGTCCGGCGCGGCCTTGTCACCGTATAGCGTTTGCAGGCGTTCTTCGCGCGCGGTGGCCAGGAAGCCAGACGAATCGAAGCGGAATTGGCGCGTGGCGCGGGCACTGTCGGTGAACAGCGAGATCTCGTCGATCTGGGTGATCCACGGACCATCGAGAATCGCGCGCCAGGTGGAGTGCGCGTCGGTGCCCTGCCACGTGCCTTCTCGCGTACCTGGACCGACGGCAGAGTCGGAGATGGGAGCACCCGCGGCTCCACTGGCCGAGTCACTGCGAGCCGTGTCGGCGCGGCTCCCGCAGGCGGCGGCAACCGCGGTTGACAGTACGAACAACGCGACCTGCAGCGGTCGTCGAAACAGCGTCTGGGTCATGAGGACAAACTGGCGGAACTCGCGAGGCGACGCCAGCCGACGGCGGGCGCGGGCTAGGTTGGCGTTGCCTGGTACAGGAGCCGACGCACATCCATGGCCGCGTCCACCCGGTGTTGAACGTCACGCACCTGCTCGAGGTCCGTGGTCAGGCCGCCGTCGGAACCCTCCATCGCCAGTCGGAGCACATCCAGGCGAAGCGACTCCAGAGCGGCCATTCCCGTCTGCATACGATGGCGAAGCGCCTCTCGATCGCGCCGGACTTGATCAAGCGCGCCGGCGCGCTTGTCAGAGTCGCGAACGATCAGTGCGTCCGCTTCGCGGGCGTCGATCTCCTGTCCGTGCGCGCGCAGCGCCGACACGCGAAGAGCAAGCGATCGGGCAATCGCATCGACATCGCCCAACGTGCCACGATGCGCGGCGGGAAGGGCGCCGACCGCTGACTGCACGGCGCGGACGATCAACGTTTCGGTCGGCGCGTCGACCAGCGAGATGCCGGATGACGGTTGGGCGCGCACCCGACCCATCAGGCGCGTCGCGAAGGCCGCGATCGGCGTCGTCACCCGCTCGCGAATCCAACGGGCACCTCCCGACACCGCCAGCACCGCACTGACTCCACGAGCGAGCAGGATCGGGGGAAGGGCGAGCGTGAGCACTTGCGCCAGTTCATCAACGAGCATCGGCACCGACCGGGATGTCATCCACCCTTCGAGAAAAGCGATCGAAAGGCCCAGCACGATTTGGGCCATCCCGCCCTGCGCCACGCGCACCCGATCGCCGGCGTGTTCCTCAACACGATCCTCTCCGGCCAATGCACGGATGACTTCGTCGGGGGCGTGCCCTCGTCGCATCAGTCGACGAATCTGGATCAAGGCTTCTCCGCCACGCAGACACGCTCCGGCAATCAACAGCAACACGACACTTTGTGTCATCCACACGAGGATGCCGCGGCCGATCGATCGGGGTGCCTCGCCGGCGATCATCAAAGCGCCGGACACCCCGATCATGACGCTCCACGTGAGGGCGATGCGGACGGCTCTGGCGGAGTCCCGTACTGCGAGGAATGCCGTCGCCAGCGGCTGCTCACGCACGTCGTCCTCGATGGCCAACAGAAACTGCCCGACGCTGGAATACCGATCGTCAGGCCTCTTCGCCAGGCACCGGTCAATGCTCCTGGTCAGGGCCAACGGCAGCGTGGGCGCGAAGGCGCGCACGGATGGTGCCACCTGCGCGGCGTGCTGGGCGACCAACGCCATTGCAGACGGCCCGTCAAACGGTGCGCGACCGGTGGCCGCGACAAACAGTGTCACTCCCAGCGCGTAGAGATCCGCTCGGCCATCAACGAATTCTCCGAGCGCTTGCTCTGGTGCCATATATCGCGCTGTTCCGGGAACCGTGCCGCCTACCGGCGTGATCGCCTGATCGACTGCCTGCGCGATACCGAAATCAGCGATGACATAGCGCCCGGTCGACGCATCGATGAGCAGATTTTCCGGCTTGATGTCGCGGTGCACCACGCCTCGTTGATGCGCGTACGACAGCGCCCATCCGACCTCACGCCCCAGTCGGCGCAGCTCCTCCGCGTCGAGTGGCCCGGTGCGCCGCAGACGATCGGCCAGTGTCTCGCCGCGCACATACGCCATGACGATCCATGCGAGGTCGTCGGCTTCCTCAACGGCGTGAATGGGCACGATGTGCGGATGGAAACACTGCGCCGCGATCCGCGCTTCGCGGAGGAAGCGCTCGCGCATGTCGCGACGGGCGGCCAACGCGGGTGCCAGGACCTTGATGGCCACCGGTCGCTCGAGCGCGACGTCGCGCGCGAGATAGACGATCCCCATGCCGCCGCGCCCGATCTCCCGTTCAAGCGAGAATCGGCCGGCGACGCACGCCTGCAGACGCAGAAAGACCGGGTCGATCAGAATTCGCGCTTCTTCATCACCTGAAAGATCTCTTCGGCCTCCGTGCCCGAGATGGGCTCCTTGCCGCCACGCGTGGCATCCAAGGTGGAGTCGAAGGACGCCTTGTTGGGTTTCTTCTGCTGGGCCGCCTTGGCGGCGGTCTTTCGGAGTAACGCCTGCAGCTGCGAGTCCTTCATGAACGCTCCGTTGATGGGTCAGATACGGTACGGTCGATGGGCCGCCCATTGACGTTGGGGCAAAGAGCTGGTGGTGTAAAGTGGGGCAAGGGCAGGGCTTTAAGACGGGAGACGGGAGACGGGAGACGGGAGACATCCAGTCTCGCGTCTCCTGTCTCCTGTCTCCCGTCTCTACACGACACTGTCGGCGGTGATCTCTGCCACCGTCCGACACCCCGCGAGTCCCATGGTGAGGTCGAATTCGGCCCGCACATTCCGCAGGACCTCCCGCACGCCGGCTTCGCCGGCAATCGCCAATCCGTACACGTAGGGACGGCCCAGCAACACCGCACTGGCCCCCAGGGCGATGGCCTTGAACACATCGGCGCCGCTGCGGACGCCGGAATCGAGCAGGACCGGGATCCGTTTCTGAACGACCGCCGCAATGGCCGGCAGCGCGTCCAGCGATGCAATCTCGCCGTCGATCTGACGACCACCGTGATTGGACACCACCAACCCGTCCACCCCGTGTTCCAGCGCGAGTCGTGCATCGTCCGGATGCAGCACGCCTTTCAACAGGATCGGCAAGCTGGTCATGGCCCGCAGGCGGGCGAGATCGGTCCACTGCAGTGACGGTCGTGAATACGTGGCGACGAAGCGACGCACCGCCTGACGGGGCCAGCCGCTGCGGAGCTTGTCCACCAGGGGTCCGGGCGCGCGTGACAAGAGATCGCGCAACACGGACAGCGCATTCCACGACAGGCGTGTTGGCGGTGCCGGTGTGTCGAGCGGCAGGTCCAGTTCGCGACGAAAGACCGGGTCGGAGAGATACTGCGCGATTCCCATGCCGCGCATGAACGGCATGTAGGCAAGATCGAGATCGCGCGGTCGCCAGCCGAGCATCGTGGTATCGAGGGTCAGCACGATACCGCGGCATCCGCACGACTCGGCACGTTGCACGAAGCTCTGCACCACATTGTCCGATCGCGACCAGTACAGCTGAAAGAGGCGCGGCGTGTCGCCCATTGCCGCCGCGCAGGCTTCCATTGCCACGGACGCCTGATTGGAGAAGATCATCGGGATGCCTTCGCTGCCGGTTGCCCTGGCCACGGCGAGATCGGCGTCACGATGCGCCAGCTCCAGTACGCCGATGGGCGCGGTCATCAGCGGCACGGGCAGCGTCATACCCAGCAGCGCCGTGCTGGTGTCGCGATGTTCGACATCGCGCAGCACACGCGGCAGGATGCGCCAACGCGCAAACGCCGCGCGATTGGCCGACATGGTATCTTCGCGACCCGCACCGCCCACGACATACGCGGCGGCCTCGGGAGTCATGGCGGCTATTGCGCGTTGTTCGAGCGCGGTTTCACTCACGGGGACCAGCGGCCGCTGTCCTCCCACTCCCTCCACATAAATCTGCGACTGCCGCTGGTGCCCGATCATGGATGCGCCCCTCGCGCGAGTCGGAGAATGGCGTCGACCACAGCGCGTCCGGCCGCAGTTGACGGGGTAATGGCTTCGAAGTGTCCGTCGACCGGAATGGTGGTGACCCATGCGCTGTCACCACGCAGGCGTGCGGCGCGCACGAACGCCTCGCGCACCGCAGGCGGCGCAATGAAATCGCGATCGCCAGCGATGTGTACGGTGGGAACGCCCAGGGGGAGACGTTCGATGGGAGAGGCATCGTGCAGGCGCGCCGGTACACTGTCCGGGACACCACCAAGCAGCGATTCCACGGCGGGGTTGCCACAGGTTCCGCGCTCGCGCGCGTAAAACTCGCGCAGGTCGGCAATACCACCGATGGACACCACGCCACTCAGCGAGAGTGGTGAGCCGCCGGCCAGCGGGCTCGCGGCATCGAGCGTTTTGCGCGTGGCCAGCCACAGCGCGAGGTGACCGCCAGCCGAGTGGCCGGCGGCGACGACGCGCGTGGTATCCAGCGGATACGTGCGGGCCAGTGTGCGCACGAAATCGGCGCCGTCGGCCGCGTCGCGAAACGTGCCCGGCCATCCTCCTCCGGGATGATCATACCGGCGGTACTCGATATTCCACGAGGCCACACCCGCGTTGGCCAGCGCTTCGGCCAACGCCGCGGTGTTGCGCAACGAAGCATATCGCGACAACCAGCACCCGCCGTGGATGACAACCGCCACCGGGAACGGGCCACGTCCGTCGGGAATGCGCAGCTCGCCGAACTGCAGCGAATCCGCCCCGTAGGCGACACGGGTCGAGGCCCGATGCAGCGGGATGGTGTCCACGTCGCCCGCCCGCATCAACCGTGGCGCCGCCGTTTGGGCCACAAGTGAGCAGGTCGGCGCGATGAGGCCGATCATGCCGATCGCGCGCGCGATGCGAATCATTGAGACGCGTCTCCAACGCGCGCAACGGGCATGTCACGCGAAACGCTGGTGGCGATGCACCACTGGGCGATGAAATAGGTGCCGAGGACGATGAGGTCGCGGTAGGGCACGTCGGTACGGAATCGCGCAATGGCGAGGGTGGCGTCGGACACCAGAAACCATGCGGCGCCGATGGCGGCACGTCGCGCGTTTGGCGACGGCGCTTCGAGCATCCAGACGGCGCTCTGCGATGCCATGAGCGTGATGACGACCACATACACCAGCACCGGTACACGCAGCGCGACCGGGAGCGATGGATACACGGCGGCCACCAGCGCGATCGCGACCAGTGCGTACCCCGCCAGCGCCATCGGGCGGGCCAGCAATCGGCTCTGACCAAGGAACGCGGCGATATAGCAGAGGTGTGCCAGCAGAAAGGCTCCCAAGCCCCAGGCAAACAGGTCGGTGGGGAGCATGAGCAGCACGTCCCCCAGCAGCGACAGCCCCAGACCGGCCACGATGGCCCGCTGGTACCGCGGCGACAGCGGGTTCGCCGCCGTGGCGGCCATGGCCAGAATCGCGAGGGTGGCCAGCGGCTTGGCGACGTAGTGCGCCGACATCCAGGCGGGGGGTGCGCTGAGGGCCAGGATGGCCACCAGGGCGGACAGAATAACGGTGCCGGTCAATAGTCGCGGCAGGAACGGGGCTGGCATGGCGGGGAAGGTGGATCGAGTCCGTCCCCGAGTCCAGCCACGGCGCCGACTACGTGCCCCAGTGGTCAGCGAGCTTCTTGCCCGCGTAAATCCCGATGCCCGTGCCGACCATGGAACAGACGAAGGCCGTGAAAATGCCGAAGGACTCCCCGGCGTACCAGCCGAGGGAGCTCGTCACGAAGGTGCAGCAGGTGACCAGCAGTTTCGTCATTCTCGGCGCTCCTCGGAGATTGGGGTTGGCCTCCACCTGGGGGACGACGGCCCCCGTCAGGAAGGCACTCGTCCCTACCGTGAACGGCACGAAAACTCCCTGTTGACAGCTTGACGGAGCCATGCTACCGTTTCGGAGCACTTAAACCAGCAGGCGCGTCTACGACGCGGGATACGCAACAGCGGGCGACCTCGGGGACCTGGCTACACGCGGGTCCCTTTTTCGTAGATAAGCCTGAGGGTGAGAGTGAAGGGCCGGAGTCGCAGGGTTCCGGCAACCCGCGCGGGGGTTGAGTCCGCGAAAAAACGAGTGCTCGGTGCGTACGGCAGGGCCGGACTCCGAACACACAGCAACAGGAGCAGTGCCATGCGTACGACCGGCAAGGTGAAGTGGTTCAACGACGCCAAGGGCTTTGGTTTCATCACGCCCGATGACGGCTCGAAGGATTGCTTCGTGCATCACTCGGCCATTCAGGGCGGCGGTTTCCGCACGTTGGCCGAAGGTGAGCGCGTCGAATTCGACATCGTGCAGGGCCAGAAGGGTCCCGCCGCAGAAAACGTCACGAAGATCCGCGGTTAAGCGGCGCGTCCGCGACACCACGAAGGGCCGCCGGAGCAATCCGGCGGCCCTTTTGCTGTCACGGGGTTTCGCGCTGATACACGATGTAGTCGGTGGGCATCGGCGTACCGCCGGCGGCGCGCACCAACAGCGCGATCTGTCCGCGATGATACATGCCGTGGTGCGACACGTGGATGAGGATTTCCTCGAGCGGTGTGGTATATGACACCCCGGCGAGGTTCTGATACGAGACGGGGCGCAGCCGGTCGGCTTCCGCCAGCACCCGGGTGAACCCCGCATGGTTGGCCCGTGCCAGGCGCTCACATTCGTCGAGCCCGATGGGCTGCCACACGTCATACAGATGGACCACGCCATCGATGCGCCGCAGCCAGATATGCTCGGCGGCCAGCACATGCGCAAACACATCGACCGCGTGCGGGGGTGGTTCGGTCATGTCGCGGAGGGTGGCCAGCGAACGCGCATCGGCCCACTCCATATGGCGGTACATGCGCGGCAGCGGATCGTGTGTCGACATGGTGACCTCGTGCGAATTCGCGTCGGGTGAAAGGCTACATGCAAAGTAAAGCCGACACGTACATTGCGTACATGACCGAACTATTTTCGAACGCGTGGGCGGAGGCGTGGGGCGCGGCGCTCAATCGGAGCGACGCGTATCGTCAGGCCGGCAAGTCATGGGAAGGGGCCATCGTGCTCGAGGCGCAGGCCGATCCGGAGCGTGGCCTGCCAGAGACGGCGGCGGTGTATCTCGACTTGTGGCGCGGTGAATGTCGCGCGGCGCGACTGGCGACGGCCGATGACACGGTCGGCGCAAGTTACGTGATCAGCGGACCGCTCTCCGTCTGGCTGACGGTGCTTGAGGGCGAGATGGCGCCGACCATGGCAATCCTGCGGGGCAAGCTCAAGCTGAAACACGGATCGGTGGCCGGGCTGTTGCCGCATGTGCATGCTGCGACGGAGTTGGTTCGCGTTGCCCAATCGGTCGTGCTCACCACGGCCACGACGCCTATCGAGCCGACGGTGACGGCGGACCCGGTCCATCATGAGCACCCGCGTCCCGCCCTGCAGAGCACGAGTCGGGTCGGACTCCGTTACGACCTTTTCCCGATGAAATTGTGGGAGAAGGCCAAACGATTGGGTATCTGGAATCCGACCGACATCGATTTTTCGAAGGATCGCGAGGACTGGGATCGCCTGACGGTTGGTGAACGCGACTTGCTCTTGCGACTGGCTGCGCTCTTCCAAGCGGGCGAAGAAGCGGTCACGATCGACATTCTGCCGCTGCTCGATGTCATTGCCAGCGAGGGTCGACTGGAAGAGCAACTGTATCTGACCTCGTTCATCTGGGAGGAGGCGAAGCATGTCGAAGCCATCCGGCGATTTCTCGATGCGGTCGGTGCCAACGGGCAGGATCTGACGCACTATCACTCGCCATCGTATCGCACAGTTTTCGCCGACGCGCTGCCCGAGTCGATGTCGCGATTGCGCACCGATCGCTCGCCAGTGGCGCAGGCACGTGCCTCCGCCACGTACAACATGATCGTGGAAGGCGTGCTGGCGGAAACGGGCTACCACGTCTTTCATCGCATCCTGACGGACCGCGGCATCATGCCGGGGATGCAGCAGGTGGCCGCGTACCTGAAGGCGGACGAGTCCCGCCACCTGGCGTATGGGATCTATCTGCTTTCGCGATTGACGGTTGCCCATGGCGACCCCGTGTGGAACGCCATCGTCGATCGCATGAACACCCTGCTGAATCCGGCCATTGCGATCATCGGTGAAGCGTTCGCGGCCTATCCCATTGACGACGTGCCATTTGGCCTCACGCCAGAGCCATTCGTGCAGTTCGCCATGAGTCAGTTTCAGAAACGCATGGATCGTGTGGAGAAAGCGCGAGGCAGCAGTCTGGGCGCCCTGGAGGTGGACACCACCGAGGAGTGAGCCGCGTTTCGCGAGCGCGGCCTACTGCGCCCTGGTCACAAACCGCGAGGTGAACACCGGCTGCACCCACGCGGCCGCGCCACCGGAGTCGGTCACTTTGGCGCGCACGTACGTCTCGCCGCCCTTGAGGGTGTATCGCGGCGTCATCGACCGGTCGGTCGCCAAAATCTTGCCATCCTGACCGATGAACTGGGTGGTGTACTTGAAGTCGCCCTTCTGCGTGATGCGGATTTCGAGTGCGGCGCTGGTGACGATCACATCGGCCAGGGTGACACCGCTGCTGGCGTAGAACTGCCCCGCGTCCAACGCCGATACCAGCGCGCGGGGTTCGAGCACCGCGCTGCGTACGGCCACCCAGCCGCGACCAGGATTGGCGCGAGCCGAAGAAAATTCGCCCTGGAAGTGATGCGCGTCATCGACGGCAATGCCGAAGATGCGCTTGCCACTCGAGAGCAATCCGTCCCACACCTCTTCCATGCCGGGCCAGTCACCGCCGCCGACATTGTGCACGGTGGGATGCCCGTTGAAGATCTCGAAGAGTCGGTCGTTCTTCATGCGAAACAACGTGGCTGAATCGATGCTCCACACGAAGTTCGGATGATTGATGTGTGGCACCGCCTGTTCGGCGCGAATCGCATCAATGGTCTTTTGCACCGTCCCGAGCAGGGTGGAGTCTTTGGCCGGCGCAATCACCCGGGAGACCGCCAGCGCATTCACGTGCACCGCGGCCTTCTGGAAGCTGGTGGTGACTTCCTCGCCGGGAACGAGGAGAAACGTCGAGTCCATCAGCGACGCCAGCGTGGCGGGATCGGTGAACACATTGTGGTCGGACAGTACGAGGAATGCGTATCCGCGGCTCTTATACCAGCGGGCGACCTCCGCCGGCGGCGTGTCGCCATCGCTTTGCGTGGTGTGCGTATGGGTGTTGCCCTTGAGCCAGCGGGCGCCGGCCGGGACAACCGGAACCTCAAAACGCGTCGGCTGCGCTGTCGCGGAGGCCGCCAACAGCGAGAGCGCGGCGCAGAACAGGTATGGACGTCTGAGCATGCGGGAAACTATGGCGAAATGACGCGACGGAGGTAAGCTCTTAGGGAGACGGGAGACGGGAGACGGGAGACGGGAGACGTCCGGTCGGCTGGCAGTCTCCACTCTCCTGTCTCCCGTCGTCCGTCTCCCAACACGGAGTTCCCCGTGCTTCGTCGTTTCGCCCTCCTGTTCCTCCTGAGCGCATCCCGGCTCTCCGCTCAGACGGTGCCGGCCAAGTACGACCCGGCCTCCTACGTGCAGCAGTCGCACGACATTCCCATGCGTGATGGCGTGACGCTGCACCTCGAGATCTTCTTTCCGCCGAATGCCACGGAGGCGTTGCCGTTTCTCCTGCAACGCACGCCATACGGGGTGGGGGCAACACGTGGTCGGCTGGGCGGCAGCTACAAGGAACTCGCGCAGGACGGTTACATCTTCGTGTTCCAGGACATCCGTGGTCGTTACAAATCGAACGGCACGTTTGTCATGCAGCGCCCGCCGCGTTTGTTTGACGGTCCCAAGGATGCCGTCGATGAAAGCACCGATACCTACGACAGTATCGAGTGGCTGCTGAAGAATGTGCCGCGCAACAACGGGCGCGTCGGCATGCTGGGGGTGTCGTACGACGGCTGGACGGCGGCCATGGCGATGCTCGATCCGCATCCGGCGCTCAAGGCGGTGAGTCCGCAGGCGTCACCGGCCGACATGTTCATTGGCGATGACTTCCATCACAACGGCGCGTTCCGGCTGAGTTATGGATTCGAGTATGCGTTCCTGACCGAGGACAGCAAGGAGAACGGCAACTTCACGTTCGACACGTACGACACCTACGATTGGTACCTCAAGCTGGGGCCGTTGTCGAACGTGCAATCGCGCTATCTCAAGGACAAGGTCCTCCCCACCTGGCGCGACTTTGCCGAACATCCTAACTACGATGCGTTCTGGCAGCGCCAGGCTATGAAGCCGTATCTCAAGCGTGTCACAATGCCGACCTTGAATGTCGGTGGCTGGTGGGATCAGGAGGATTTCTACGGTCCGGTCACCATCTATCGCACCCTTGAACCGCACGACAAAGCGAATCAGAACGTGCTGGTGGTGGGACCGTGGTGGCACGGGGGCTGGAGCAACGGTCCTGGGCAGAAAATCGGTCCCATCGACTTCGGGTCGGCCACCGGCGAGTACTATCGCGCCAAGCTGCAGGCGCCGTTCTTCGCGAAGCACCTGAAGGATCAGGGCACGTTTGCGGCCGCCGAAGCCACCGTGTTCGAATCAGGGAGCAATACCTGGCGTTCCTTCAGCGCGTGGCCCCCGAGGGAAGCGGTCACGAAGTCACTCTATTTTCACGACGGCGGTCTGCTGTCGTTTGATGCGCCGGCGAAGACAGATAGCCTCGGCGTTGACCGGTTCGTGAGTGATCCTGCCAAACCGGTTCCATACCGGAAACGACCCATTGAGCCGACGTACTACCCCAAGGGGTCTGGCTGGCGTACCTGGTTGATCGAAGACCAGCGCTTCGTACACAATCGACCGGATGTGTTGAGCTGGCAGACCCCCGTCCTGACCGAGGACGTGGTGGTGGCCGGCGAGATCACGGCGCGCGTGTTTGCCAGTATCACGGGACAGGATGCCGACTGGATCGTCAAACTGATTGACGTGTATCCCGAAGAGAACGCGCCCGACCATACACTCAGCGGGTATCAACTGATGGTGGCCAACGACGTGTTCCGGGGCCGCTTTCGGAATTCATTTGAGAAGCCGGAACCGATCGTGCCCAATCGGGTGACACCGTTCACGGTCGACCTGCATACCCAGAGCTATCGCTTCAAGGCCGGACATCGAATCATGGTACAGCTCCAAAGCAGTTGGTTTCCCATCATCGACCGCAATCCGCAAACGTGGGTGCCCAACATCTTCACCGCGAAGGCCAGTGACTACAAGGCGCAGACACACAGCATCTGGCGGACGGCGCGCTATCCGTCGCGCGTGGACATTCAGACCGTGACGCGATGACGCGAGGGGTGGCGTCGGGTCGGCGGTGCGTGGAATCCTAGCGATGGTTTCCCGACGCCAGTTCCTGCTGACGACGGCCGGACTCATGTCCGGCGCCGTTGGTGTCGGCGCGTATACGCGCTACTACGAACCACAATGGCTGGACATCGCCCGTCGCGTCATGCCCATCCGCGACTTGCCCGGCGCACTCGTCGGGAAGCGGCTGGTGCAGCTTTCCGACATCCATGTCGGACCGATGGTCCCCGATGACTACGTGCTCGACACGTTTAATCAAGTGCGCGCCCTGGAGCCTGACATTGTGGTATACACCGGGGATTTCACGAGTCACCACCCGGGGTTGCTGGCGCACGCCGAGTTCATCTACAGTCAGATGCCGTTGGGGCAGATCGGCACAGTGGCCTCACTCGGCAACCACGACTACGGCGTCAACTGGGCGCATCCGGAAGATGCGGATCGCATCAGCGGTGTCCTGCGGAATCTGGGGGTGACTGTCCTGGTCAATGCCATGACCGACATTGACGGGCTGCAGATTGTCGGGTTGGGCGACCTGTGGAGTCGACAGTTCTTTCCCGATGCCGCGTTCGCCGAGGTGGCGCCGAATTCGCCGACGATTGCCCTCAGCCACAATCCCGATACCGTGGACATGACGGGCTGGCAACCATTTTCCGGGTGGATACTCTCCGGACACACGCACGGTGGCCAATGCAAGCCGCCGTTTCTGCCACCGCCGGTGTTGCCGGTGAAGAACAAACGCTACACGAACGGTGTCTTCGCGTTGTCGCACGACCGGCAGATGTACATCAGTCGCGGCGTTGGTACGGTGCTGCCGGTGCGCTTCAATGTGCGGCCCGAGGTGACGGTGTTCACGCTCAGCGCCGCGTAGTCAATTCGGTATCCGGCGGTTACCCCGCCGTGACGTGCGCGTAACGAAACGGCGATGATGCGCGCGGAGGTTGTGTCGATTGCACATCAACCTCCCACACGCCGCATCATCAATGACGATCCCCCTGGTTGCGCAGTCGCCACCGTCCGCTGAGTCGTTCCACCATCCGCGCGATCAGCACGCTCGTCCTGCTCTCAGCCTGTGCCGACGACGACATCACCACCAAGCCGCCCGTCCTGCGTGACATGACCGTGGCCGTGTCGCCGGCCACCGTCGTGGTTGGACAGGAAGTGACGGCAACCGTGTCGGGTATTGATCAATTCGGTGCGAGCATCAGTACGGGGACGGTCACGTGGTCCTCGTCGGCGACGGGCATCGCCAGCGTGTCGTCCAGTGGTGTGGTCACGGGCGTGGCTCCCGGCACGTCGGTGGTGGCGGCCACCGTCGGGTCGATCGTCGGACGACAGACCATCACGGTCACGGCGCCGGTGGTAACCACGATCAGCGCGACGGCACCGCTCACGACCATCGTGGTTGGACAAACAGTGACTGCCACGGCAGCCGCGCTTGACCAGATCAATCGCCCCATCACTGCGGGCACGGTGGCATGGACTACGGGCAATGCGACGATTGCCACCGTCAGCAGCGCGGGTGTCATCACCGCCGTCGGAGCGGGAACCACGGGGATTGTCGCGACTGCGGGAGGAAAAACCGGACAGGTGTCCATCACGGTCAACACCCCGCCGGCCATCAAGGTCAACGAAGTGGAGTCAAACGGCGGCACGCCGGGTGATTGGGTCGAACTGTTCAACCCGACGGCCACTGCCGTGGATCTTTCAGGGTGGGCCCTCAAGGACAACGACAGCACGCGCACGTTCCGTTTCCCCGCCGGAACCACGATTCCCGCCGGCGGCTATCTGGTGGCTGAAGAAGCCGCGTTCGGCTTTGGACTTGGTGCCGCCGATGATGCGCGCCTCTACAGCCAGTATGGCGTGTTGGTGGACGGGTACACCTGGACAGCGCACGCGCTCACAACCTACGGGCGCTGTGCGAATGGCGCGGGCGTGTTCGTCACGACCAACGAATCGACCAAGGGCGCTGCCAACGACTGCCGCGTTCTGGTCAAGGTCAACGAGGTGGAGTCGAACGGCGGCACGCCCGGCGACTGGATCGAGTTGATCAACACGGGAAGTATTGCGGTGGACCTGTCCAACTTCCTGGTCAAGGACAACGACGACACCCGCACCACGCGCCTGCCGTCAGGCGCGTCGATCGCGCCGGGTGGCTACTATGTCATCGAAGAGGCGGTGCTTGGATTCGGTCTGGGTGCCGCCGACGCGGCGCGCATCTACGATGCCGCCGGCACGTTGCTCGACTCATACGACTGGACCGCGCACGCCACAGTGACGTACGGTCGGTGCCCGGATGGCACCGGCGCATTCACCGACAACACGGCGTCCACGAAGGGCGCCGCGAACAGTTGCGGCGCCCCACCGCCACCGAGCACGCTGCCATGGCCGGGAAGTGACGATGTGGCGGTGGTTGACGGACTCAACGTGTTTGCCACCAACGGCAGCGGACTGTCCTACGAGGGTGCTGGTGCAGGCCCGGGCGTACTGTGGGCGGTGCGCAATGGCCCTGGCACGTTGTTCCGGATGATTTTCAGCGGCGGCATCTGGACGCCAGATCCGACAAACAGCTGGGCCACCGGCAAGCTGCTCAAGTACATCGACGGCACCGGCAACCCGGACTCCGAGGGCGTGACATTTGCGGCGGGTGGCTCGGCCGGCGGCATGTATGTGGCCACGGAGCGAAACAACGATGCCAGCTCGATCAGCAAGAGCGTGATCCTCCGGGTGAATCCGACCGTGGCCGGTGCCACCCTCACCGCCATCAACCAGTGGGATATCACGGCCGATCTGCCGGTGACCGGCGCCAACCTCGGCATCGAGGCGATTACCTGGCTACCGGACAGCATGCTGGTGGCCAACGGATTCTTCGACGACTCCAAGGCCCGCCTGTATGCACCCGGCGACTACGCGGACCACGCCGGTGGATTGTTCCTCGTTGGTGTTGAAGCAAACGGCAACGTGTATGCCTACGCGCTCAATCACACCACCAACACGTTTACGCGCGTGGCAACGTTCAGCAGCGGGTTCGCGACGCTCGCCGGTGGCAGCAGCATCATGGACCTCGCGTATGACCGCGAGAGCGGCTACCTGTGGGCGGTGTGCGACGATTCATGCAACGGCGAGTTGCGCATCTTCGAGATCGACAGAACGGTTGGCTCGCCGACACGCGGCAAGTTCATCTCCAATCGCAAGTACGCGCGTCCATCCACCATGCCCAACATCAACAACGAAGGGTTCACATTCGCGCCCAACAGCGAGTGCGTGGCGAATCGCCGACCGGTGTTCTGGGCCGACGACAACGAGACGGCCGGACACACCGTTCGCAAGGCGACCATGCCGTGTGGCACGTTTGCACCGCTGGTGCAGGGCATCAGGGCCGGCGCCACGCGACGTCGCTAGCGAAGCCACGACGGCGTTTGCGCCGCCGTCGCTTCGCGCACCATCAACGTGGGGAGCCTCTCAGGAGGCTCCCCACGTTGCCGTTGCGGGCCAGGTCGCGAACGCGGGCTTCCACGGTGGGGAACAGCGATGTCGCATCGGACTGGAGTCGCGCGAATAGCGCCTTCATGTCCGCAGTCGAGAGGGAACGCCCCTGCGCGTAGTACTGCTCGGCCGCATGTCCCAGCGCGTATGTGGTGGCAAACGTCACTGAGGCGCCGGCCGCGACACCGGCTGCGTTGCCGGCGATTCCGCCCAGCAGTCCGCCCAGCGCGCCGCGTCCCAGCAGGCCGGCAAATCCGCCCAAGGCATTCCGTACGACCTTTTCCATGATCTGTGCCGCTGCGCCAATGCCGAACACCGCCGCAAGGTCCTTCACCTGGCTGGCGTTCATCTGTTGACCGTGACGCGCGCCGATTTGATGTACCAATCGCAGTTGTAGCGGCAGGATGCCGAGGTTGGCCAGACGATCGGGGAGCAACTCGAGCGCGGCGGACAGGATCGCCTGATCGAGGATGTGCGCGGGCAGGTCGCCTGATGCGGCGGCACCCGCCGCTGGTGCATTCGGTGCGGCAACGAGCGGCTCCTGCGCGGCGACCGCGGCACGATCCGTCTTGGTTGGATCGACGTCCAGCGCCGCGGCCAACGTGCGCAGGAACGCCGCCTCGCTGGGGTTGATCCATCCATCGGCGTAGCAGACCGACACGGCCGTGTCGTATGCGGTCTGGCGCGCCTGGGCATCGGAGAGCGATTCGGTGAGACGGGCAAGCGCGGCGTGATCACCGACGCTGGCCGCCATAGTGGACGCCTGCACCACCGAGGAATCTGCCAGGCTGAGTCCGGCGGCCATTTCGCGGATCCGTGTGCGTTCCGCGTCGTCTTGCTGGCCGTCTGCCTGCGCAGCGAGTGCGGCGATGGCAACGATTGTTTCCGCGTCTTGCGGTGTCATGACCTCGCTCCGTGAAATGGGACCATGGACAACTTAGCGCGTCGCGGTTCGGGTGTAATGGTTTGGACGCTTGCGCCAGGTTACGCTTCAGGCGATCGAAACCGAAGAGTGATACGCCGTTCACCAATCAGGAGACCATGATGGGCTTATTTGACGGAGTGTTGGGTGATGCCGTGGGCGGCTTGATGGGCGGTGCCGGCGGCGCGAATGCACAGAACATGTTGGGCGGACTGCTCGGACAGTTGGGCGGTGGCAAGGGCGCAGGCAACAGCGCCGTGCTGGCCACCGTGATGGCTTTGGTGCAGCAGCAAGGCGGCGTATCCGGGTTGGTCGCGAAATTCCAATCGGGTGGACTTTCCGATGTGGTGGCGTCCTGGGTAGGCACCGGCGCCAATGCACCGATTTCGGCGTCGCAGGTTCAGGATGTTCTGGGAAAATCGGCGGTGACCGATGTCGCGGCACAGCTGGGGGTGGATCCGGCGCAGGCCGGTTCGTCGATTGCGTCGATGCTGCCGGAGCTGATCAATCAGCTCACGCCGAACGGAAAGGTTGAGGCGGGCAGTAGCGATCTGTTGTCGCAGGGGCTGTCGATGCTGAAGGGGCTGCAGGGGAAGTAGTTGGGGTTTGCCGTTTGAGGGTTGAGCGGTCATTTAGGGGTGAGCAACAGAAGCATCGAGCGTTCGAGCGGCCAGCCGGTGAGGGCAGAACTCAGTCCTGCCCTCACCGGCTCACCCCTCGTACGCTCGACGCTTCAGTTGCTCGCCCCTAAAGGCCGCTCAACCCTCTGACCTCTCGTCTGTTGTGGGGCGCGACCCTACCTCGGCCAGAGCCACCCAAACGCCCCCGCCATGAGGCACGCATAGATCAACGCGTCCACGGTGGCCTTGATGGTGATGCTCCACGCGCGACGATACCAGATGGACACATGCCACAGCGCCGCCGAGTAGCCAAGAAACACCGTGACGCCCACGAAGCGAAAGACCTGCAGGTACTCGGCACCGGTGCCTAACGCCCGGCTGGCGACGTACGCCGCGAAGAATGCCATGACGATCGTGTACACGAACCAGAGCGACAGATTGCGGCCCATGCTCATGACACCATTCGGCATCACGGTCATCAACACCACGGGACCGTTGTTCATCTTGGCGATGAACTCAGGCGAACCCATCTCTTTGGTGCTCATCGGGCGCGGCATGAAGTAGTCACCCGGCGGCATGGCCAACGGACGCAAGGCGTCCAGTACCTTGGCTTCGTCGGGATACTTCGGAAAGTCGGACTTGTGCCACGGCGACGCCATGTGAATGACGGAGCTGGCGAGAAACACCAAGACGGCGGACAGCGCAATCGGCATCCATAACGCGGACAGATCGGTCATGACGCGCTCCTGCGGGTGGGAGAAATGTGGCGGGCAGGCAGCAAGTATGCGGCGGCGTCACGATTGTCGCGAGAGGGCTCTGCGCGGTGGGTCGCTCAGTGGTAGTCCCGTCCCTTGGCATGCTGCTCCCCTCCGCCCAGCTGCAGCGCCTTGAACTGTTTCGCCCGCACGTTCACCACGTGTTGCTCCACCTGCAGCACGCCACGGATGAGTAATAACGGTGACGTGGAAATGAGCACCGCATGCCGCTCGAATCGATCGGGCGTGACGACCACGTTGATCATGCCGGTCTCATCTTCGAGCGTAAGAAACGCGAACCCCTTGGCGGTGCCGGGGCGCTGACGACAGATGACGAGCCCGGCCACCGCCACCGCTTGTCCATCACGCCCATCCTGCTGGGCCTGACGTGATGACCACACGCCATTGGGGGCCAGGATCTCGCGCAGATGCGACATGGGATGTCCGGCCAGCGACAGTCCGGTCATGCGATAATCGGCCTCGGTGAGTTCGATGGGTTGCAGGGCGGGCAGGTGCACTGGTGGCGCCGATACGGGCATGGGGGCGAGTGGCAACTGCGGTCCGCGGGTAGCCGCCATCACCTCCCACAAGGCGACGCGTCGCCGGCGTTCGGGCACCTCGTGCGTGAACATGCTGTCGAACGCGCCGGCTTCGGCGAGACGGCGCCACGATGTCTTGTCGAGTGTGACGCGACGCACCGCGTCTTCAACGCTCACGAATGGTCCATCGCGCAGCGCGGCCTCAAGGGCACGACGCGCCTTCGCGCCCAATCCGCGCACCAGCCGCACACCCAGTCGCACCGTGACGGTGTTACTGCCGTTGGTGTGACTGACCACGGATTCCCGCACACAGTCCTCTGAGGCACTCGGCGGCTGTTGCCCCCACGCCACTCTCCCGTCGCTGGGCACCAGCACTCTGCCGTCTCCCGTCTCCATCGTGTGATCCCACGATGACCGCGTGAGGTCGATGGGCCGCACCTCCACGCCATGGCGTTTGGCATCTTCCACCAGTGTGCCCGGCGAGTAGAACCCCATGGGTTGCGCGTTGAGAATGGCGGCGCAGTACTCGGGCGCGTAGTAGTGCCGCAGATACGCCGTGGCGTACACAATCAGGGCGAAGCTGGCCGCGTGACTTTCCGGAAATCCGTAATCGGCAAACGCATTGATCTGGTTGTAAATGCGACGACCCACGTCTTCCGGAATCCCATTGCGCGCCATGCCGGCAATGAGTTCTTCGCAGATGGCCGCCATGCGTTCGTGCGACCGCTTATGCCCCATGGCGCGTCGCAGTTGATCGGCCTGACTGGGCGTGAAGCCAGCGGCGGTGATGGCCACTTGCATGCCCTGCTCCTGAAAGAGCGGCACGCCCATCGTGCGTTTGAGCACAGGTTCAAGCGACGGATGCGGATACGTGACGGGTTCGGTGCCCGCGCGCCGCCGCAAATAGGGATGCACCATCTCGCCTTGAATGGG
Organism: Gemmatimonadaceae bacterium; assembly: GCA_016720905.1. NCBI lineage: Bacteria > Pseudomonadati > Gemmatimonadota > Gemmatimonadia > Gemmatimonadales > Gemmatimonadaceae > Gemmatimonadaceae bacterium. The sequence goes on from JADKJT010000038.1 coordinate 38,676, forward strand.
CCCTGGGCGAATGAGCGCCACCTCCACCACCAGATCGTAAAAACAGCGCGGCCGAAGCCGCGGCAGCGTGTTCATCTGCGCGCGGCTTTCAATCTGAAACACCCCCACGGTATCGGCGGCGCACATCACGTCGTACACGGCCTGATCGGCCATGTCGAGCTGACCCAGATCGATGGTGACACCGCGCGTGTGCCGGATGTACAACAGGCAATCCTGCACCACGGTCAGCATGCCGAGTCCCAGCAAGTCGATCTTCACCAGTCCGGTAGGATCCAGATCGTCCTTCTCCCACTGAATAACCGTGCGGCCGGGCATGGACGCCGGTTCGATGGGCACGATGGAGCCCAGCGGCTCTTCGGTGAGGATCATGCCGCCCACGTGGATGGAACGGTGCCGCGGCAGCTGATGCAGCCCTTCCACGACATCGGCCAGCACGCGCACACGCGCATCGTCGGGGTCGAGACCGGCGCGCGTGAGCAGTTCACGACCGGTGACGCCGTCGCGACTGGCGGTGGTACGGTTGCGGTGTGCTTCGTGCACGGGCGTGGGACTCGCCGCGCGATCGCTGGACTTGGCCAACGGGCCCAGGTTCTCGGCGGCGTCCATGGCAATCTTACGCTCGGCGTGCGTATCGATGCGCTGCTGCCACGTGGCATCGCGATCACTGATGTCTTTGGTCCTCGGTAGACCCACTGATTGAACCGCCGAGGACGCAGAGGTCGCAGGGGACTTCTGGCTGGATGCCACCTTGCGCGCCTCGGCACGCACGACACGCGCGTTCCTTACTCTGTTCTCAGTACTCTCTACTCGGTTCTCAGTACTCTCTACTCGCAATGTTTCCGCCGTCGACTGTGCGCTGAATCGATCACTCAGTGTACTCAGCACATCGGCCTGCTCCACCGAGAACCCCAGCACGCGCGCCGCATCACGCACGGCACTCCGTCCGCGCCAGCTGATCTGCTCGCATACCATGGCCGCGTGTTCGCGTCCGTAGCGCTCGTATACGTATTGCAGCACGCGCTCGCGGTCCCGATGCGCAAAGTCGATGTCGATATCGGGCGCTTCCTGCCGTTCTTCGGTGAGAAACCGCTCGAACAACAGCTGCATGCGAATGGGATCGACCGCCGTGATCCCCAGGCAGTAGCACACGGCGGAGTTGGCGGCGGATCCGCGTCCCTGGCAGAGAATGCCCTCACGACGCGCGAAGCGGACGATGTCCCAGACAATGAGAAAAAACCCCGCCATCTTGAGTTTCGCGATCATGCGCAACTCGTGCGACAGTTGCGCGCGCTGCTTTGCCTCGTAGTCGCGTCCCCAGCGTTCGTGGGCGCCCTGATCCACCAATCGGGTGAGATATTCGTCGGCCGAGATGCCGGGGGGGAGCGGGAACGCCGGCATGGACGGCTTGAGTTGTTGCAGGCGAAACGCGCACCGTTCGGCCACGGCGAGTGTGGCCTGCACGCCTTCTTCCGCGCCCTGCCAGCGCTTCAGGATCAAGGCGGGCGCCTTGAGCGTCCACTCGGCGTTGGGACGCAAGCGCGCCCCCATTTCATCGAGAGTGCGTTCGTGGCGCAGGGCGCAGAGCACATCGTGGATGATGCGACCTTCGGCGCGCGCGTAGTGCACGTCGTTGGTGACCACCCACGGGACACCCAGTCGCGCGGCCAGCGGGCGCAGGCGTCGCACCAGTACGCGTTCTTCCGGGAGCCGGTGATCCCAGCATTCGACGGCAAGATGTTCGCCGAACACATCGCGCAACTGACAGGCCGCGTGCCACGCGGCGTCGTCGCGTCCTTCGGCTAACAGTTGCGGCACCCACCCACGCGGACAACCGGTGAGCGCGAACACATCCTGCGCATGCTGCGCTACCAGGTCCCACGGCACATGCGGCGCACCGCGATCGGTGTGCATACGCGCATGCGTGACCAGCGACGCGATGTTGCGATACCCCTCGCGCGACTCGGCCAGCAGCACCAGGTGCGTGGTGCGCGTGCCGTACGTCTTGAATTCATCGGGCACGCGCACCGTGAGTTCGACGCCCAGAATGCCGCCAATGCCCACGGCGGCGCAGGCCGTGCCAAAGCGGACCACGCCCCCCATTTCGTCGTGGTCGGTGATGGCGAGTGCCGGGTACCCCAACTCGGCCGCCCGCTCCGCAAGGGTTTCGGGGGGCGATGCGCCATCAAGCAGCGAGAGGGCGGAATGGCAGTGCAGTTCCGCGTACGACGGGGCAGGGCGGGGCATAGTGCGGGTCGTGAATGAACCCGAAGATATACCGAAGCACTGGAAATGCCAACCACCCGGCACCTGGTGCCTTATGCCAGGGTACTGGCAGCGTGCTCGTCGACAAGAAATCGCTCATCGACCTCGGTGTCCTGCCGAATGCCGGGGGAGAGTGGCCACTGGGCCGCCTGCTCGATCACACCCATTCGCGGCCGGGTCTCGACGCCCTGAAGGGACTGCTGGCCGCGCCGCTTGATGATCCCGTCGACATCGCGATACGACAGCAACTGCTGCGTGCGCTGCCCGACGCCTTGCGCCATGTGCCATGGGCGTCGATGGTCGCGCTGGCCAAGGACGCCGACGCGTACCTCGATTCCAACTACATCATCTGCCCGGACACGCACGCCGCGTGCATGGTGTTTGGCCTGCGCTATCCGGTCATCGCCCGCTACATCGAATCCAAGCTCGTGGCCGTTTCGCAATTGCTCGCGATCTGTCGCGCAGTACACGACCGCATTGCCCTGCTTGGTGGAGACGCGTTGTTCAACGAGATCGCGGTCGCCATCGACACGGTGGTCTCGGATCCGCTGTGCCACGCATTGCGCGCGGCCGTCAATGCGCCCACCTCGCGTCGTCTTCGCTTGCGTGTACTCGACAAACACCTGCGTGTGCGCGCGCAGGATGCGATGCGCCGATTGATTGCGGCACTCTACCGACTGGATGCCTATGGTTCACTGGCCACGGCAGCCAGAGGGCCAGGGCTGTCGTATCCGGAGTTCGCCGCCGCTGACGCGGTTGGTTTTCGGGTTGAGGGTATCCGGCACCCGCTGCTTGCGCAGGGCGTGGTGAATGACGTTGACGTGTCGGGTCGTACGCGTGTCATGTTCTTGACGGGCCCCAACATGGCTGGCAAATCCACGCTGCTGCGCGCCATCGGGATTGTCGTGCATTTCGCGCATGTGGGTCTGCCCGTGCCCGCCGCGCGGGCAAGACTGCCTCGTGTTGACCGACTGATCTCATCCCTCCGCGTCGATGACAGCCTTGCACGGGGCGAGAGTCTCTATCTCGCGGAAGTGCGCCGGGTGAAGTCGGTGGTGAATGCGGTGGCGGACGACGCCGTGGTGGTGGCCTTACTCGACGAAGTGTTTCGGGGCACCAACGCAAAGGACGCGATTGATGCCACCGCCTTGCTGGTGGATGGTCTCGCGGAGGCGCCGGCCGGACTGTTCGTCATTGCGTCGCATTTGATAGAAGTCGCTGACGGCCGTGACGGCCACGCGGGGATCGGCCTCTGGTGCATGGCGGTTGATGACGCCGGCGGTCAGCACACGTTCACATACGCGCTCCGACGCGGTGTGTCGGATGTGCGCCTGGGGATGAAGCTGTTGGAGAGCGAGGGGGTCGCGGGGACGCTGCGTCGGCTTGCGCAACGCGGGTGACGGCGCCAACTACCAGCGGGCAATCAAAGAGGCCCGCGTTGATCTTCTGCCAGACCCGACGTCGCCGCCCCACGCCCGCCATGCCTTTCTCACATCGTCCCGCACACGCCCCGCCCCCGACCGTCACCGAAGTGCTTGAGGTGGCTGATCGCCTGACGCCGGAGCAACTGGATCGCGCGCCCTATGGCTTGATCCAGCTGGATGCCACCGGTCGCATCCTCAACTACAACGCCGTCGAGTCGACCCTCGCGTCCCTCACCCGCGATGAGGTGATCGGTCGACAATTCTTCACGGAGATCGCGCCGTGCACGAAAGTCCAGGAGTTTTACGGACGGTTCAAGGACGGGGTCATTCGCGAGTCACTCGATGTGAGCTTTCAGTTTCACTTTGCGTTCAAGCAGCACCCGCGCGACGTCACCGTACGGTTGCTCTATTCCAAGCGCAGCCGCACGGTGTGGGTCCTCATCGCGGATCACGAGGGAAAGCCAATCGTCGACTATTCCAGTAACACCAGCGTTTGACCGTCCGTATGCACCAGGCGCAGCACCTGCTCGCGCCCATCGCCGCCGGTGCTGGTATCAACCGCCGACACCTCGGCAATGGTGTGCGTCAGGTGCTGTCCGGTCAGCGCTGATGTCCCGAACATCAGGGACACGAGGCGCGTCGCCCGATCGTAGGTGGCGCCAACCAGCGGCAAGGAATGCCCCAGAATCTGGGCGCCCAGGTCGCGGGAATCGATCTCGACCGTGCATGGCCGACCCGTGTTCCGGTCGCTGAATGCCTTCAGTTCCGCGTCAAGCACGGCCATGTCGAAGGTGTGCGTGTGAGCGGTCGTTGACGGCCGCGTTCTCGCGGCGGCCAGCGTTCGCGCCGAACCTGGAACGCACAACACCGAGCATGGGGCGTGCCGCAGCAGTTCGGCCGCCACGCTGCCGAGGATCATCCGGCGCAGGAAACCGTAGCCATGCGTGGCGGTTACCACCAGATCGGCGTCCTTGTCGCGGATGACCTTGGTGAGTTCATCCGACGGATTGCCTTCCACCAGCACGTCCTCGACGGAAAACCCGTTGCGCGCGAGCATCTCGTGCAGCTGCGAGAATCCATGCAGCGCCTGGTTGCGATAGGCAATGGCGCGGTCCTGCAATCCCTGATCGGCCTTCGAGAACGGCGGGGCCACGTGGACCAGATAGATCACGGCATCGGACGCCACCAGCGTCAGCGCGACTTGCGCCGCGTACAGGCTGAACTCGCTGAAATCGGTGGCGATCACCACGCGGCGCGGGGCGGCCGTCAGCTTCGCTTCCGCCGCGAGCACTGGTGTATCACCCAGCTGCAGCAGTCGCAGCACAGTCTCACCCCCCAGTGCGCGCTGGATAGCCGCATGGCGACCGCGTCCAACCACAATGACGCGGGCCTTGTGATCCTGGGCGAACTCCACGATCTCGCGCGCCGGCTCTCCGGTGCGCACCATCACCGGCCAGTTCGAGGTCGGCGAGATCAGTCGGGTTTGCTGCGCCTTGAGCATTCCCTCCCGGCCTTCGCGAACCGCGAGATCGGTTTCGAGCGGAACGGGCATGGTATCAAACGCGTACATGGGCATCGCGAAGGGCATCACCGCGCTGACCACATGCACGACGGAGTTGGTGCGTTCAGCCAAGGCCTGCGCGGCCGGAAACGCGGCATCAGACTGCGGTGAAGTGTCGGACGCAATGACAATAGGACCGACAAGTTGCGGCGCCGGATGATACGCGGCAAACGTGTAGGGCTGTGAGCTGGTGGCGGTAGACATGGCGAATCTCCTGTCAGGAGTTCGGGACACGAACGGTGAATTGACGTGCTTGAATGAACGAAGGGCACTCCGGGGCGGGCACACCATCGGGTTTCACCTGACCGGGTGTAGCGTTCCCTGCCGCCAACGACGACCTGCCCGTACGTTTCCTGATCACTCCCTCTACCTGCCGGAATTCGTGATGATTCGCAGCGCCGTCACCGTCGCCATGGCGACGTTCATGCCAAGTGGCTCAGCCGTCGGCCGGAATGCCGCACTCAAGAGCACCCTGCCTGAGGCGCGTGAAGGCAGGCTCATCGACAGGCCGGTTCCGGGTGTTTCCGGCGTTGTGGCCCGCACTCTTGCCGTGCTCGCACTGCTCGCCACGGTCAACGTCAGGACCAGCGCACAGCAGGGACCGGTGACGGCGTTTACCGGTGCCACGCTCGTCGATGGCACCGATGGGGCGCCCGTGGCCAACGCGACGTTGTTGGTGCGCGATGGTCGCGTATTGGCGGCGGGGGCCGCATCGCGCGTGGCCATCCCAGTGGGCGCACAACGCACGCGACTTGATGGACGGGTGATCATTCCCGGGCTCATCAACGCGCACGGGCACGTGAATACTCCCGCCGACCTCGCCACCTACGCCGCCTATGGCATCACGACGGTGTTCTCGCTGGGTGGCGAACCCGCTTCGGTGTTCGCGGCGCGTGCCGGGCAGAATACGCCCGCACTCGATCGTGCGCGTGTGTATCTGGCGGGACCGGTGCTCACCCCCGCCACGCCGGCTGAAGCGCGCACGCAAGTGGCGGACGTCGCCGCGCAACGGGTGGACATTGTGAAAATCCGCGTGGACGACAATCTGGGAACGACGGTGAAGATGTCGCCCGATGTGTACCGCGCGGTGATTGCCGAAGCACACGGGCGCGGACTGCGCGTGGCGGTGCACGTGTACTATCTCGCCGATGCCATGGATGTGCTGGCGGCGGGCGCCGACTACATCGCGCACAGTGTGCGTGATGAGCCCGTGAATGCAGCATTCGTCGGCGCGCTGAAGGCGAATGGTGCCTGTTATTCGCCCACACTGATGCGCGAGGTTTCAACATTCGTTTACGAGTCGACACCGTCGTTCTTTGCCGACTCCCTGTTCCTCGCCCATGCCAACCGGCAGTGGATGTCTACGCTGCAGGAGCCGGCGCGTCAGGATGCCATGCGCACCAGTGTCAGCGCCCAGCGCTACAAGGCGCAGTTACCCGTCGCCAATCGCAACCTGAAAATGTTGTCGGATGCGGGAATACCCATCGCGATGGGCACCGATACCGGCCCGGTCGGGCGCTTTCAGGGCTACTTCGAACTCATGGAACTCGAACACATGGTGGACGCGGGACTCACGCCGCGTCAGGCGATGGCGGCGGCCACCCGCGACGCCGCGCGGTGCATGCACATCGATCGCGATGTCGGCACACTCGAGACCGGCAAGTGGGCCGACTTTGTGGTGCTGGATGCGTCCCCGCTGGAACGCATCAGCAATGTGCGTCGTATCCGGGCGGTGTATGTCGCCGGCAATCTGTTGCCACGCTAACGGCTACTTGGGAAAGCCCGCCGGCGAGATCGCCGGCATCAGTCGCAGCGCGTTCTGGTAGTACACCTTCTTGAGCACCACATCGGGCAGGTCAATCCCGTACAGCTTCCAGAAGGCGTGGTAGTCGCGATAGTAGTCGAAGTAGTCGTCACGCGTTTCGAACACGCGCCAGTAGTACGGATACTCCTCGGGCTGGAATGAATCCTTCCCGAACAGAATGCGGTCCTGGAACTTCACGAAGAAGTCATGCGCGGCGCGCGGCTGTCGGCCGATGTCGTACAGCACCGCACCGACTTCGCTGTACACGTTGGGCATTTCGGTGAGGAGTTTGCCGAAGGTGCCGAGGTCGTTGGCCTGCCACCCCAAGTGCGCCGTCACGAACGTGGTTTTCGGATTGTTGCGGAACAGATTGTTGCGCTCGGCCACCAAGGCTTCGAAGCTGGGGAACTTGTCCTGCGGATAGCGACGCTCGGGGAACAACGAAATCTCGAGCCACCGCTCGTTGGTGAGATCGGCCGGCTTGAAGAACTCCGCCGGATCGCCGGTGTGGATGAACACCGGCAGCTTGAGACGCGCGCAGGCCGCCCAGAACGGTGCGAGTTCCGGGTCGTCCAACTTGAGTCGGCTGCCATCGGGCTTCTTCGTGCTCAACCCAAAGCCTTTGCCGATCTCGCCGACACCAACGGCACCGGCCGCGACATCGGCTTCAAGCTGAGCAATGGCCTTCTCGGCCCAGCCAGGGCCCACGTTGCCGAAGTTCACGCCGGCCAGCACCCGCACACGGTCCTTCATCTTCGGGGAGACCTTGAGCGTGTCCATCACGCGCTTGAGGCGATCGCCCGACATGTTATCGGCGGCGATCATCATGCGGACATTGAGACTGTCCAGCGACGCGCCCAACTTGGCGAGCGTTTCGGTGGTGGCCAACAATCCCGCCGGATGGCCGTGAAAGTCGATGGCCGGGAACTTGGCGGTCTTCACCATCGTTGCCGGTGCCACGAGTGTGGACTTGGGCCGATAGTCGAGAATACTGGGCGCCGGCGTCTCGGGTCCGAGACACGAGCGTGGACGGACTTCCGTGGTGCCCGGCGGACATGCCTCGCCATCCTTGATGGTCGTGCCGCCGCGAAATCCACCTCCACCGCCGCGACCGGCGGGGGGTTGTGCGACCAGCGAAGTGGCGAGGCAAAGACCGGCGAACAAACCGGTGATCAGGGACGAGCGGCGCATCGAGGCTCCAGGGCGGCTTACGGAAGGAAATCGAACCCGTGAAATAGGCGCGATGACGCGCGCGATGTCGAGTCCGGCCCGTCCCTCAATCCACGATGAACAACCGGGCGCCCAGCGGTGACCGCGAGCGATGCGGCTCGACCTCGTCCGCCACCTGATAACTCATCCCGGGGGTCAGCGTGACGCACCGTCCGTCCGAAAGCTCCGTCTGCAACTCGCCCGCGAGACAGAGCAGAATATGCCCCTTCGCGCACCAATGGTCGGCCACATAACCGGCTGAATACTCCACCATCCTGACCCGCACGGCGCCAAAGTGCCGCGTGCGCCACTGTGCGATACCCGATGCACCCGGATGCTCGGTTGCCTGGACGTCGTCCCAGGTGACGGTGCCGAATGGAATATCCGTGAGGTGCATGGCGGTGGAGGAAGGTCGTGATGTCAGCGCAACGGCGAACGGTTCGGCGCGCCCACCGGCCCATCGAAATAGTCAATGATCTGGCGCGACACGCGACCGATCATGTCTTCTTCTTCCCCGAGGGATCCGGTGATGCCGTTGGTGAAGAACGCGATGATCACGGTGCCCGATCGTGCGTACACCATGCCGACATCGTTCGCGATCACCGGGCTGTCGCCGGTCTTGTGGGCCACCGGCACGTCCAGAAAATGCGGAATCCGACGTGCGCCGGCCTGCTGCCGCCGCATGATCGTTCGCATCGTGGCGGCACTCGCCGCCGAGGTCATCGTTCCGCGTTCGATGGCTTCCAGCAACCGACCAGTTTCGCGCGGATTCATGTCGCCCAGCCAGTAGGCATGATCCTGCACGGGCAGGCGATACCGGCCGTCCGCCAGAATCTTCTTGTTGGCCGGATCACGCACCATCGCCACCCACTTGGCCCGCTCGCCGGTGAAGAGTGATGCGTACAGGTCAAACAGCGGGTCGCCCTGCTGGGCGTATTGCAGTCCGGTGGTTTCTTCCGCGGTGAGCGTGTCGAACGCCGGGTTGACGAGCGCCAGGATCTTGCGACGGTAGACATGCCCGCGCGCCACCATGCTGAGGTGCGTAAACCCCGACGACCTGAGCCACGCGTTCAGGCTGTCCACGCCACCAACCTTTGTCACCATCAAGTCGGTGGCGACGTTGTCGCTGGTGATCACCATCTCGGTGATCAAGTCACGGATGGTTGGCGTCTGCCCGAGGTCATGGTACTGCAAGACGCCCGAGCCGTCACGCAAATCGGCGCGTCGGATCTGCACCCGTTCATCGAGGTTGAGTTTCTGCTGATCAACCAATTGGAACGCGCGCACCATGATGGTCAGCTTGATGATGCTGGCGCTGCTGAACGCATCGTCGGCGTTGACCGTGGCCTCTTCGCCGGTGGTGAGGTGCTTGACGTACACGCCGGCCCGCGCGGGAAACCGGGACAGTTCCGTTTCCAGCAGTCGCGTCAGCCCGCTCTTCGCTGGTTGCGCCGAGACTGCGACAGCGGTCAGCGCCAGGCAGAGTGCGGTGTGCAGCGTGTGGCGAAGGGCGACGTGACGCATGGCGAGTACAGCTCCCGTGTGGGGGCGATGGGCATGGGGCGCAGCCAAAGGCGGCTTCCGAAAGCTGCGGCGCACGATGACACATCGCTAGGCTGAGGGACGTGCGACGGTGCGCGCAGCAGAGTGACGTCCGTGTCTCAATCGTACCACCCCTGCACAAACCACTGCATGGGCGCGGCAATCGCACTCGTCACCGCGGACTCGCCATACACCAGCAGTTCCCCTTCGCCCTCGGCGTCACACCGCCAGTAGTCGCGCGCAAACGCATCGGCGCGCCACCAATCGCCGCTTAATCGGTCCGGTCCATCGGCGTGGGCAATCGACAACCGGCGTCCCCGCCACCACACGGCGGCGGGCACACCGCGTGGCGCTTCGACATCCACCACTTCGGGTGTGTCGAGTAATCGCAGCACGGCGGGCGCGTTGACCGTATCTGCGATAATGTCAGGTGATGCGGCAGGCACCGGCGCGGCGGCTTGCGCCATCGCATCGGCGCTGGTCCACTGTCCGGTGGCTTCCGGTTTGTGCCCGTCACCCGCCACGGCGCGTACCACCACATCGCCCGCGTTGTCCGGATCGAGCGCGGCCCGCAAGCGCGCGAACACCGACTCGGCGTTCATGGCGGCGTCGCGCCATGAAGGCACCAGCAGATCGCCCTGATCGGCGGCCAGTGGTGTGGTGGCCGGAATCCCACCGTGATGCCAATGATCAGTGCCGGGATCACCTAACGCCCGCTAAACGCGCGACATGATCGAACAGGGGCTCGAGTCGCGCCAGCGGTCGCGCCGGACGCACTTCGCGCGTGATGCTGCGTTGTGGAATGGACAGCAGCGATGAGGCCTCAACGGTTTCGCGCGGTGCCCGCAGCACTGGCGGTGTGGTGCCGATGCCGGTGCGCGCCGCCGCCATCGGCGCATCGCTCGATGTTTCGGGAAATGCGTCGTGATCGTGACCGTCGGTACCCACGTCCTCCAGTGGCCACTGTCGCCCCGCATCGAGAATCAGTGTGACCGACACGGCCGCCGCCGAGCGTCCGTCGTTCACCAGTTCGCGCACCAGTCGATCCAACTGCGCGCGCAACACGAACACACCGGCGCGGTGCTTCCACCTGACCGGCAACTCCACACTGGTGCTGCGGGTGGCTTCCACCCGCACGAGTCCCGGACGTCGCGTGTCGTCGCCGTGTGCCAGTCGCCATGCGGTGAGTCCTTCGGCGCCCCAGCGTCGTTCAGTCGTCACCGGGCGCGGTGGGGCGAGCATGCCCACGGTACGCAGCCCCAGCGCGCGCAGTGCGTCGCGCAATTCGTCGTCCATGGGCACCAGCCCCAACGGCGCCGGTGCGAGATAGGTGGCGCACTGTCCGCTGGGAATGCAGGTGATGCCATCGGGGAGTGCCAGTGGATCGCGCTCACGTACCACACGACTGCGCGCCTGTGGCGCCCACGTGGCGGCGCGCGCGGCCACGCACGAATCGGCAATGGCCACGCGGGCATCGGGGTGCCAGCGTTGCGCAATGGACAGCAGGGCGCGCGCCAGCCTGTCTTCACCACCCAGTGCGTCGAAGCCGCTGGCGCCAATCCACCATACGCCCGGGCGCCTTGCACGGGTGACCTGGGACTGGCGGCGAGAAACGCGGGTGGTCACGGCCAACACCCGCATCGTTCACGGCGTGATCGTCCCACGTGCGCACGTCGAGCGTGGCGCAGCGCCTGCGCTTCGGCAACGTCATGCCGGCGCGCACCCCGGCGCCGTCCGGCCGCCAATGACACCGCGCGAGTCGTGTTATCGGCGAGCGCCCTCGGCAACGTCCCAGTGCGGGGGCGCCGGGATAGCGCGCTGTCCGGTACCCGGGATGGCCACACCGGATTTTTTCACGCGCCCGTTCGCGTTTACTGGAGTTCCCATACGACGATTCGCCGGCGCGCGTTTGCGTCCGCGATAGCGCGTCCAGTCGCGGGTGTGTTTGTCGAAAGGTGCGATCGAACCGGTCGCGTTCGCGACTCCGTTGCGCGCGGGTGAGTGGGGAGGCATACACTGATGTTCGTCTGCTCCGCGAACGCCAGGGCGAGTTGTGTCGCGAAGGGTGAGTCGCGGGCGTGTGGATGTCGTCGTGTGCGGAAACGCCGAGTCCGGCCCGGGTGTGATGGGGGTGCTCGATGGCGTCGTCGGTGCTGCCGCCGACAGCGGCCCGGACGGCGCGTGCCGCGTGCCACGCCGCGCCGATCGGGAATCTGGAATCCGTTCACACGCGACGCGCCATGACGATGCCACCGCCCTCGATTGATCGAACGCTGCGACTGGGTCCACCTTTCTCCACGACCACTGAAAATCCGCGTATGATGTTTTGGGTCTCAGTGCGTTAACCGTCGGAGGGGAAGCGGTTTGGCCGACATGGGTTCGAGTCGCAACCGCACCGCACCACTCACGCAACCGGGGCGCGCCTCGTGCACCAGCACCACGGGCGCATCGTTCGCGGGCGAGTTGCGCGAGTCGCACGCCATGCACCCGCGACAGCGCCAGGGCGCCGTCGATGACGACCAGGGCGAACACGCCACTGCGCAGCGGGAGATCCAGCGCACCGCTGCGTTTACCGTCGCGCGACCGCACCATCACCAGTCGTTCCACCCAGTCCGGCCATGGCGCGGCAGCGAGGGTGCGACGCGCATCGATCCGCCACCCAGCCGCGGTGCGCAGCACGCGAGACGACCTGGCGAAGCGGTGCCGTTTGCCGGGCAAGCGTTCCGACCACTTCGGTAATGCGGCCGCGCCGAGATACCGCCGCAGGCGGCATCGAGCGGAAGTGATGCCGGTGGCCACAGGATGCCTGCGGCTCGCCCACCGGCCACCACGGCTTCGAAACGTGCGGAGGGACGCAGGCTGACCCGGGGCGGAGGCGAGGGCTGGGGGTGTGGGGGCGAGGGCGGGGGCGGTCAGCAGAAATTATTGAGTGCCGAATAAAAACCGAAAATCGAGGATATGGTAGAAACCTACCCGCCTGCTTTCACTACGCTCCGGGTCCGTCACGGGGCTCCTTAACGTTCCCTACCGGCAGTCGTATGCTCCAGTGGTCCAGGGGCCGACGGCGGGCCTCCAGCGGTTCGTTCCACCGCCAGCCCACCGTCCCATGTTTCCGTCGAACGCTTCCTGCTCGCCACCGCGCTCCTCCTGGCCGCCTGCGGTGGTGCGCCCACTGAAACTGCCTCTGACGAGCCGACCTTTGAGGCCGTGCTCAAGAAACGGCCGATCAGGGTACATGACGCCGCGGCGGTTCCTCGATCGCGCGCCAGCCGGCCTCAGCTCACGGCCGAGCAGAAGGCCGCCATCCGCACCATCAACGAACGGTTCAAAGAAGCCAACAAGGCCGATCTTGAGGCGTTGACGGCAAATCACGCGTGAAGCGATGAGAGCGCGGCGCAATGGCGCGTCACCCGACGACGTGATCACGCGATTCTCGAAGAGCGCAGCCGTCCAGTTCGTCCTCGGCTGCCGCGGCGTTCGCCGCCTTGCGCGTGGCATTGAACGCGGTGCTCACCGACGAGCGGCGCGCGTGGCTTGCGGCCAGCTCCCATCGACTGGGACCGGCCTGCCTGCGCCGCTGCCGGGGCGCTGGTCGCTATCTCGACTCGCTGTGCACACCGCCGCGTGCATTCGTGCACGCGGCTATTCGGTTTTCTCTTTACGGAGAGGGGGCGGCGGCCCATCAGGGAGGCGGTCCACCCCGAGGCGGTGGTGTACCCATCCGCGGTGGCGGCGGTCGGAACGGATCCGGCAATTCCCGCACGCGTTCCGCCAGTCGTTATCGCTGTGCTTCGTCCAACAGCGGTGCCAGCGCCTCTGCGGCTCATCGAATCCAGCGCCGCGCGCAACTGCACCCCCGCCGCGTCGATCACCCGCTGATTGGCGTCGGCCGTTACTGGAGATGGGACGTACCGTGGCCTGCTATTCGGCGCGCAACTGCGGCACCTCTTCCATGCGCGCCACGAATCCCGGCGGACGCCGTGGTGGCGCGCATGCCCAACACGCGTGCGCGTTACAACGCGCCTTGTCCAACCAGGCCAATCACGATGCCCATGCCGCAGCGTCGTGATGAGAATGGCGGCGGATTTGATTTCGAGTTTCATGCGCTATTTCCCCGGCGCTGAGTTCTCCATCCAGTGCATGCGCGGTGGCGACCGTGACGGTCAGCATGCCCTGTGCGCATTCAACCAGCGACTGCTGACTCGTTCGCGTATTCAACGGGACTGTCGTAGCGCGCAGCAACGCGGCGGCCACCGCCAGTGGTGTCAGTCGCAGGAACACTGTCTGCAATTCGTCCGAGAGCCGGCGCGGCGCGGCAGGAGTCGCGCCATCACGCGATCAGCGAATCCCGGGTCGAACGCCACGGCACCGCAGTGCGCGGTAGCGCGAGTGCTCGCTCGATGTCCTGTTGGTCGTCACGCATCAGACCCTCACCGTGACATACGGCGCCAACGGGCGCTCGGACTAACCATGCCGCGAGCCAATCGCTCATCCCGCGCCCGGCAGCTGGGCGGCAGCCGTTTCGCTCGTGGACGATTCTTCCAGCGGGCGTTTTACCGCACCCGGCGCTGTGCTAGCCCAGTTGCGCACGACCGCCCAGTGAACCAGGTCGCGCCGCTCGCGCCGCGTCATTTGCCGCGCTCACCGTCGGTTCGGCGAGTGATCCCGGTGACGCGTCGCGGCTCACCAGCCGCAACCGAAAGCGCTTGCGTTTCGCCCGGGCGTTGAGCGACAGGTTCATCGCGATGCGACTGGAAATATGTGCCAAGTGTCGCGTCGCCGCGAAATCCATGAAGATGGCATGGAACCGAATGAACGTCTCTGACCCACATCGTCCGCATCAGCGCCACGGCCCAGCATGCCGATCACCACCGACGCCACCATCGACTGGTATCGGCGCTCGACCAACGCGCGAAAGGCCGCCGCATCGCCAGGTCTGGCGCGTGTCAGCAGCTTTCCTCGTCCAAGGGGACTGTTGTCATGGATGGGATCCTGACGCACCCATCATGGACAACGTAACGCGCCAGTTCATTCCATGTCTCCGGCTGGCGATTGTGATAAAGATGTATGGAATGGTCCGCAGGGCTCGGTTGTCAGAGACGCAAACACACCCGAACCACGGAGACCTATGCATTCCATCAGATTTCTCGGCAAACATCGTGTTCATTGACGCGGCTGGTATCCTCGCTTGGCAGCGGCCTGCGCCGACAAGGTGACGTCCGTCGATTCCACGGATACGACCAGCGCAACCGCATCGAAGCCCAGCCCGGCCTGCAGACGGCCGGGTGGGACGCCGAGGCGACGGTGTCCTTCGCCATTCAACGGGACGATGCGCTACCGGTCGAATGGCATTCCGAATCCCTCGCGCCAGTTGCAGTATGCTGCCGCTTCCCGGCGTGCGCGTGCCCGGTGCGGCGATTCCCTATGCCCAACGCCGATCCGCCAGAAGCGCAGAGCTACAATTTCAGATCCCGCTGAATCCCAGGAAGGCCGCAACGCCCACGTCCGCGAGTCTGTTTGATTGGCGTGATGGTTTCAGGAGCCCCGTTGCTCAATCCATGCGAGGCGGCAACGTCACACCGTCGCGATGGCGTCCCTTCAGAGTGAAGAACACGGCTGGTGAAATCGTCGCGTTTCTCGATGCCTGCAACTGTCATCCCACGCCGATAGGACCGTATCACTACCATGCGTTGCCACCATGCGCTGACGGCCATGGTGGATACTGCCGGTGGTCCGTCGCCCATCATTGGCGTGGCCTTCGGCGGTTACCTGATCCTTGGCGATCGCGATATCAGCGGACGGCGAGATCACGTCATCGCAGCTTGGTCGATGCAGTGGGATCACCAGCGCGACGCCGGAGTTTCCGCAAAGCGTGTATCACTACGTGCTGCTGGGGAACGCGAATGCCACATCGTCCATTCGCTGTTTCACCGGACAGGTGACGAGTGCGGCGTCGGCAATGCCCGGCATGGTACATCCGTAG
>JADKJT010000039.1 GCA_016720905.1 Gemmatimonadaceae bacterium
CTCGCCCCGCGAGACCAGAGCAGAATAACCCTTCGCGCACCAATGGTCGGCCACGCAACCGGCTGAATACTCACCATCGGACCCGCACGGCGCCAAAATTACCGCGTGCGCCACTGCCGCGATACAGAAATTCGCCCCGGATGCTCGGTTGCTGGACGTCGTCGGTGACGGTGCCGGAATGGAATATCCGTGAGGTGCATGGCGGTGGGGAAAGGTCGTGATGTCCATACAACGGCGAACAGTTGGCGCGCCCACCGGCCCATCGAAATAGTCAGTCTGGCGCGACACGCGACCAAGTCATATCTTCTTCTTCACGAGGAATCCGGTGATGCCGTTGAAGGCGACGTGAAATCACGGTGCCCGATCATTGCGTACACCATGCCGACATCGTTCGCGATCACCGGGCTGTCGCCGGTCTTTGGGCCACCGGCACGTCCAGAAAACTGCGGAATCCGACGTGCGTAAGCCTGCTGCCGCCCATGATCGTTCGCATCGTGGCGGCACTCGCCGCCGAGGTCATCGTTCCGCGTTCGATGGCTTCCAGCAACCGACCAGTTTCGCGCGGATTCATGTCGCCCAGCCAGTAGGCATGATCCTGCACGGGCAGGCGATACCGGCCGTCCGCCAGAATCTTCTTGTTGGCCGGATCACGCACCATCGCCACCCACCAGGCCCGCTCGCCGGTGAAAAGTGATGCGTACAGGTCAAACAGCGGGTCGCCCTGCTGGCGTATTCCCAGTCCGGTGGTTTCTTCCGCGGTAACGAGCGGTAATCAGCGTGCCGGGTTGACGAAGCGCAGGATCTTGCGACGGTAGACATGCCCGCGCGCCACCATGCTGAGGTGCGTATACCCCGACGACCTGAGCCACGCGTTCGGGCTGTCCACGCCACCAACCTTCGTCACCGTCAGGTCGGTGGCGGTGTTGTCGCTGGTGATCACCATCTCGGTGATCAAGTCGCGAATGGTTGGCGTCTGCCCGAGGTCATGGTACTGCCAGCACGCCCGAGCCGTCACGCAAATCGGCGCGTCGGATCTGCACCCGTTCATCGAGTTGATTTCTGCTGATCAACCAATTGGAACGCGCACCATGATGGTCAGCTTGATGATGCTGGCGCTGCTGAACGCATCGTCGGCGTTCGGTAAAAGGCCTCTTCGCCGGTGGTGAGGTGCTTGACGTACACGCCAGCCCGCGCGGGAAACCGGGACAGTTCCGTTTCCAGCAGTCGCGTCAGTCCGCTCTTCGCTGGTTGCGCCGAGACTGCGACAGCGGTCAGCGTCAGGCAGAGTGCGGTGTGCAGCGTGTGGCGAAGGGCGACGTGACGCATGGCGACGTGACGCATGGCGAGTACAGCTCCGTGTGGGGGCGATGGGCATGGGGCGCAGCCAAAGGCGGCTTCCGAAGCTGCGGCGCACGATGACACATCGCTAGGCTGAGGACGTGCGACGGTGCGCGCAGAGGTGACGTCCGTGTCTCAATCATTCCGCCCCTGCAGAAACCACTGCATGGGCGCGGCAATCGCACTCGTCACCGCGGACTCGCCATACACCAGCAGTTCCCCTTCGCCCTCGGCGTCACACCGCCAGTAGTCGCGCGCAAACGCATCGGCGCGCCACCAATCGCCGCTTAATCGTTCCGGTCCATCGGCGTGGGCAATCGACAACCGGCGTCCCCGCCACCACACGGCGGCGGGCACACCGCGTGGCGCTTCGACATCCACCACTTCGGGTGTGTCGAGTAATCGCAGCACGGCAGGCGCGTTGACCGTATCTGCGATAATGTCGGTGATGCGGCAGGCACCGGCGCGGCGGCTTGCCATCGCATCGGCGCTGGTCCACTGTCCGGTGGCTTCCGGTTTGTGCCCGTCACCCGCCGCGGCGCGTGCCACCACATCGCCCGCGTTGTCCGGATCGAGCGCGGCCCGCAAGCGCCGCGAACACCGACTCGGCGTTCATGGCGGCGTCGCGCCATGGGGGCACCAGCAGATCGCCTGATCGGCGGCCGGTGGTGCGGTGGCCGGAGATCCCCACCGTGATGCCAGTCGGTGCCGGGATCACCCAACGCTCAAGCAACGCGCGACATTGATCGAACAGGGGCTCGAGTCGCGCCAGCGGTCGCGCCGGACGCACTTCGCGCGTGATGCTGCGTTGTGGAATGGACAGCAGCGATGAGGCCTCAACGGTTTCGCGCGGTGCCCGCAGCACTGGCGGTGTGGTGCCGATGCCGGTGCGCGCCCGCCGCCATCGGCGCATCGCTCGATGTTTCCGGGAAATGCGTCGTGATCGTGACCGTCGGTACCCACGTCCTCAGTGGCCTGTCGCCCCGCATCGAGAATCAGTGTGACCGACACGGCCGCCGCCGAGCGTCCGTCGTTCACCAGTTCGCGCACCAGTCGATCAACTGCGCGCTGCAACACGAACAACACCGGCGCGGTGCTTTCCACCGCGGCCGGTAACTCCACACTGGTGCTGCGCGTGGCTTCCACCCGCACGAGTCCCGGACGTCGCGTGTCGTCACCGTGTGCCAGTCGCCATGCGGTGAGTCCTTCGGCGCCCCAGCGTCGTTCAATGTCACCGGGCGCGAGTGAGGCGAGCATGCCCACGGTACGCAGCCCCAGCGCGCGCAGTGCGTCGCGCAATTCGTCGTCCATGGGCACCAGCCCCAACGGCGCCGGTGCGAGATAGGTGGCGCACTGTCCGCTGGGAATGCAGGTGATGCCATCGGGGGAGTGCCAGTGGATCGCGCTCACGTACCGCACGACTGCGCGCCTGTGGCGCCCTGGCAGCGCGCGCGGCCACGCACGAATCGGCATGGCCACGCGGGCATCGGGGGTGCCAGCGTTGCGCAATGGACAGCAGGGCGCGCGCCAGCTATCTTCACCACCCAGTGCGTCGAAGCCGCTGGCGTAATCCACCACATGCCCGGCGCGCCTTGCACGGGAGTGACGCGGGGACTGGCGGCGAGAAACGCGGTGGTCACGGCCAACACCGCATCGTTCACGGCGTGATCGTCCCACGTGCGCACGTCGAGCGTGGCGCAGCGCGCCTGCGCTTCGGGCAACGTCATGCCGGCGCGCACCCCGGCGCGTCCGGCCGCCAATGACACCGCGCGCAGTCGCGTGTTATCGGCGAGCGCCCTCGGCAACGCGTCCCAGTGCGGGGGGGGCGCCGGGATAGCGCGCGCTGTGGTACCCGATGGCCACACCGATTTTTTCACGCGCCCGTTCGCGTTTACTGGGTTTCCCATACGACGATTCGCCGGCGCGTTTGCGTCCGCGATAGCGCGTCCAGTCGCGGGTGTGTTTGTCGAAGGTGCGATCGAACCGTTCGCGTTCGCGACTCCGTTCGCGCGGGGTGAGTGGCGGGGCATACTGATGTTCGTCTGCTCCGCGAACGCCAGGGCGAGTTGTGTCGCGATGGGTGGTCGCGGGCGTGTGGATGTCGTCGTGTGCGGAAACGCCGAGTCCGCCCCAGGTGATGGGGTGCCCGATGGCGTCGTCGGTGCTGCCGCCGACAGCGGCCCGAGGACGGCGCGTGCCGCGTGCCACGCCGCGCCGATCGGGAATCTCGGAATCCGTACACACGCGACGCGCCATGACGATGCCACTGCTCACCTCGATTGATCGAACGCTGCGACTGGGTCCACCTTTCTCCACGACCACTGAAAATCCGCGTATGATGTTTTGGGTCTCGGTGCGTTGTCGTCGGAGGGGAAGCGGTTTGGCCGACATGGGTTCGAGTCGCAACCGCACCGCACCACTCACGCGACTGGGGCGCGCCTCGTGTTGCAGCACCACACAGGCCGCATCGCGTTCGCGGGCGAGTTGCGCGAGTCGCACGCCATGCACCCGCGACAGCGCGGGGGCGCCGTCGATGACGACCAGGGCGAACACGCCACTGCGCAGCAGAAGATCGGCGCACCACGCGCTGCGTTTGCCGTCGCGCGGGCGCACCATCACCAGTCGTTCACCCAGTCCGGCCCATGGCGCGGCAGCGAGGGTGCGACGCGCATCGATCCACGCCACCCAGCCGCCGGTGCGCAGCACGCGCGAGACGACCTGGCGAAGCAGTGCCGTTTTGCCGGAGGCAAGCGTTCCGACCACTTCGGTAATGCGGCCGCGCGGGATGCCGCCGCCCAAGGCGGCATCGAGCGGGGTGATGCCGGTGGCCCACGGGATGCCTGCGGCTCGCCCACCGGCCACCACGGCTTCGAGCTGCGTGCGGAGGGACTTGACCCGGAGGAGCGGAGGCGAGGAGCTGGGGGGGTGTGGGAGGGCGAGGGGGGGGGCGGTCATGGGGGGTATTGAGTACCGAATAAAAACCGAAAATCGAGGATATGGCTAGAGGCCTACCCTTACTGCTTTCACTACGCTCGAGTCCGTCACGGGGGCTCCTTAACGTTCCCTACCGGCAGTCGTATACTCCAGTAGTCCCGGGGCCGACATGGGCCTCCAGCGGTTCGTTCCACCTTCAGCCACCGTCCCATGTTCCGTCGAACGCTTCCTCTGCTCGCCACCGCGCTCCTCCTGGCCGCCTGCGGTGGTGCGCCCACTGAAACTGCGTCTGACGAGCCGACCTTTGAGGCCGTGCTCGAAACGGCCGATCAGGGTGCCGCGGCCGCGGGGTTCCTCGATCGCGCGCCGGCCGGCCTCCAGCTCACGGCCGAGCAGAAGGCCGCCATCCGCACCATCAACGAACGGTTCAAGGAAGCCAACAAGGCCGATCTTGAGGCGTTGACGGCGATCACGCGTGAAGCGATGAGAGCGCGGCGCAATGGCGCGTCGCAAGCCGACGTGATCGCGATTCTCGAGCGCAGCCGTCCGATTCGTGCTCGGCTGGCCCCGGCGTTCGCCGCCTTGCGCGTGGCATTGAACGCGGTGCTCACCGACGAGCAGCGCGCGTGGCTTGCGGCCAACTCCCGTCGACTGGGACCGGCCCTGCCGCCGCTGCCGGGGCGCTAGTCGCTATCTCGACTCGCTGTGCACACACCGCCGCGTGCATTCGTGCACGCGGCGGTTTCTTTTACGGAGAGGGGGGCGGCGGCCCATCGGGAGGCGGTCCACCCCGAGGCGGTGGTCCTTGCCCATCCCGCGGTGGCGGCGGTCGGAACGGATCCGGCAATTCCCGCACGCGTTCCGCCAGACGTTGTCGCTGTGCTTCGTCCAACAGCGGTGCCAGCGTGCGGCTCATCGAATCCAGCGCCGCGCGCAACTGCACATGCGCCGCATCGATCACCCGCTGATTGGCGTCGGCCGTTACTTCGAGAATCGGACGTACCGTGGCCTGCTGTTCGGCGCGCAACTGCAGCACCTCTTCCATGCGCGCCACGAATCCCGGCGGACGCCGTGGTGGCGCGCCGCGCGGCACGCGTGCGCGTTGCAACGCGCCTTGTCCAACCAGGCCAATCACGATGCCCAGCAGCAGCGTGTCGTGATGAGAATGGCGGCGGATTTGATTTCGAGTTTCATGCGCTATTTCCCCCAGGCACTGAGGTCTCCATCCAGTGCATACACGGTGGCGACCGTGACGGTCGGCATGCCCAGCACGCGATCAACCAGCGACTGCTGACTCGTTCGCGTATTCAACAGGTTCATCGTGGCAAGCAGCAACGCGGCGGCCACCGCCAGTGGTGTCAGTCGCCAGAACACTGTCTGCAATTCGTCCGCGAACCGACGCGGCGCGGCAAGTCGCGTCATCACCCGATCGGCGAATCCCGGGTCGAACGCCACGGCACCACGCAGTGCGCGGTAGCGCGAGAGTGCTCGCTCGATGTCCTGTTGGTCGTCACGCATCAGACCCTCCTGTGACATACGGCGCCAACAGGCGCTCGAGTTCGGCCATGCCGCGAGCCAGTCGGCTCATCACTGTGCCCGGCGGCAACTGCAGCGCGGCAGCGGTTTCGTTCGTGGACAATTCTTCCAGCAGGCGGAGCACCACCACCGGGCGCTGCTTCTCGCCCAATTGCGCGACCGCCCAGTGAACCAGGTCGCGCCGCTCGGCACCTTCCGCATCGTACGCGCTCACCGTCGGTTCGGCGAGTGATCCCGGTGACGCGTCGCGGCTCACCAGCCGCAACCGAAAGCGCTTCCGTTGCTTGAGCGCGTTGAGCGACAGGTTCATCGCGATGCGACGCACATATGTGCCGAGTGTCGCGTCGCCGCGGAAGTCCTTGAGTGCGGCATGGAACCGAATGAACGTCTCCTGACCCACATCGTCCGCATCGGCGCCACGGCCCAGCATGCCGATCACCACCGACGCCACCATCGACTGGTATCGCTCGACCAACGTGCGAAAGGCCGCGGCATCGCCGAGTCTGGCGCGTGTCAGCAGCTCCTCGTCCGAGGGGGACGGATGTCGCGGATGGGATCTTGCGCACCCATCATGGACAACGTAACGCGCCGGTTCATTCCATGTCTCCGGCTGGCGATTGTGATAAAGATGTATGGAATGGTCCGCAGGGCTCGGTTGTCCAAGACGCAAACACACCCGAACCACGGAGACCCTATGCATTCCATCGAATTTCTCAGCAAACATCGTGTCGTGTGCGGCCTGACCTTCTCATGGCGGCGGCCTGCGCCGACAAGGTGACGTCAGCCGATTCCACGGATACGACCAGCGAAACCGCATCGACCCAACCCGGCCTGCAGACGGCCAAAGTGCGGGCGCGAACGTGACGGTGTCCTTTGCCAAGGGACCATGCGCTACCGGTCGAATGGCATTCCGAACCACTCGCGCCAGTTGCAGTATGCGCTGCCGCTTCCGGAGTGCGCGTGCCCGGTACGGCGAGCGCCTATGCCGGCGCCGATCCCACGCAGGCGCAGAGCTATGATTTCCAGATCCCGCTGAATCCCAGAAAGGCCGCAACGCCCACGTCCACCAGTCTCGGCACGATTGGCGTGATGATTTCGGGAGCCGCGTTGTTCAATCCGGGCAAGAAGGCGACGGCGTCAGCCGTCGCGATGGCGTCCAACTTCAGCGGTAGAAAACACGGCTGGTGAGAATATCGCGTTTCTCGATGCCTGCAACGGCCATCCCACGCCGATGGGTTCGTATCACTACCATGCGTTGCCGCCATGCGTGACGGCCATGGTGGATACTGCCGGTGGTCCGTCGCACATCATTGGCGTGGCCTTTGACGGTTACCTGATCTATGGCGATCGCGATATCAGCGGACGGCAGATCACGTCATCGCAGCTTGATCAGTGCAGTGGGATCACCAGCGCGACATGGAGTTTCCGCAAGGCGTGTATCACTACGTGCTGCTGGGGAACGCGAATGCCACATCGTCCATTCGCTGTTTCACCGGACAGGTGACGAGTGCGGCGTCGGCAATGCCCGGCATGGTACATCCGTAGCCGACTGTTCTCGCGGATGTTCGAGTTGCGAAGGGTTACCGACTCCGGTATGGTCCCTTCATGGCTGCCGAACATCGACGTTTCCACTCCGACTACAGAACGCTACGAACGGCGGTGGTGATCGTCGCGGCGTTGGCGGCGTGAAGTGGAATCTCCGTCCGGCGCGATTGACGGCGCAGCCGATTGCGAATCAGGCCGCCGCCGCGCCGCGTCATGTCTCCGGTTGATGTCACCGTGGGACCAGCGCTGTATGGTGGGCGCGAGCGGTACGTGAACGACGAGGGGCTGGCGATCGAGTTGCTGGTTGGGCTGCGTCGACCTCGCGCCAGGCTCATGTACGCGGCGGCCGGGGGTCAGGGTCGATGCCGGCGTGGTTTCGCGGCGTCCGGCTCCCCGTGTCGCTCCACACCGGTGCATCCGGCATGCGCCAACGGTTCGTCATCTCGCCTTCCTGGCGGGCGGCGAAGTGCGCCGGTCGGGGAAGCAGTTTCCAGCAGCTGCTCGACCATCGATCTTCTCCGACGGCCATCACGCGGGACTTGGCGGACGGCATCGGAGCGCGGCCGCGGCGCACCACGCGTGGCGTTGACGGTGGGCGTCAATGGCAATTGGCTGGCCCTGTCCAATGGCTCGTCGCTTCGCTACTACGCGTCGGCGTTCGGCCTTCGGCTTCAGTAAGACATGAACACGCCATCAACCCATGCCGCGCGATCACGCGCGCGCGTGTGGCGCGTGGGTCTCGCGCTTGTCGGCTTCAGTGCCGGGTGCCTGCCCTATACCATGGGGTCCACGGCGGCCACGGTGCCTCGCGGTGAGCAGCGAACCACCATCAGCCTTGCCGCCAGCTTTGGCGATCGCTCGCTGGATGAGCCGCCCGAGACTCCCATGACCATCCTCGACGCGGAAACGCGCATTGGCGTTTCCGAACGCAGTGATGTCGGGCTTCGCATCACGGGCATCAGCGGCGCTGTGGTGTCCTACCAGCATCGACCGCACGGCTCGGCGTTGGGCGCGGGCGATTTCAGCGCAAGTGGAAAGCGGGAGTGGTGAAAAGCCGGTTCGCTGGCGATGGAGGGTTGAGTGCTCGCTTCCAGCGCGGATAGGCAACGAACTGCGGTGTATGGCGGCGTGCGGTATTTGCCGGTGGCGCGACTCACCCGCGACGCGGACCGGGAGAGCCCCACCATTGGCGGATTTGTGGGCGTGCAGCTGCGGCGGGCTTCGTTCGTGCTGCTCCCCGAGCTGAGTGTGGTTCGCGGATACGATGATGTGATCGCGCATCGAGCGACGTGGTTCGTGATCCCGTCACTGAGCCTGACGCGCTCTCCACGCGCCACGCCGCGCTAGTCGGACTCTCGGCGCACTACCGATGCGGTGCCGTGCGGTGCAAGCTGCTGCGCGCCAGGACCGCCGAGACAAGCGACAAGACACCACCCAGCGCGAGTGCCGCGCCGGGAAAATAGAACGGCGCGCGCGGGCCCGAAAACCAGGCGAATACGTTGGCCATCAACAAGGGACCAACGATGGACGTGAGGCTCATCATGCTGGTGAGCGCCCCCGCAATTGGCCCTGTTCATTGGCGGAACCCGCCAGAAATCAGCCCCCTTGAATGGCATCGGTCCGCAATGCCGCCCATGCTGTATAGATCGCCGTGAATGCGAAATCACCAGGTGGACTGGCGAAGGCGTAGAGAAAGAACCCCACGCTGTAGAAACGTCAATCCGGTAGACGCTGCGCTGCTGCCCGAGTCGTGGAATCGTCCGGATCAGCCCGCCCCTGCACATAACCGGCCAGCCCCACCACCGCCAACGACCAGGGGCCGGTGCGTTCGGTCCAGTGGAACTTCTCAATGGTGTAATACGACCAGTTGCTCTGCAACTCGCGTGCGCCGCGATCTGCACCAGCACCGAAGGACGCAATCAAACCGAAAATCACCCGGATAGCGACGGATTTCCCGACCGATCCCCACGGGTTCGCGCTTCGAGTCGATGGCGACGATGCTCGGGTTTGAGGGATTCGGGCAGGACGAAGAAGCCGAACAACCAGTTCACGAGGGCGAGTGTCGCGGCGGCAATGAACGGCACGCGCGGGCCATACTGGCCAAGCAAACCACCGGTGAGCGGACCGATGATGAAACCCAATCCGAACACGGCGCCGATCATGCCGAAGTTCTGCGCCCGCTTTTCCGGCGGTGACACATCCGCGATATACGCGGCACCCGTGGTGAAGCTGGCGCCCATCATACCGGCAAGCAGGCGGCTCACAAAGAGCCAACCGATGGACGGCGCAAAGGCCACGAACAGATAGTCGAGGCCAAAGCCGAACAGCGACGCGCAAGGCAGCACGGGCCCGTCGACCGAACCGGTCGCCGAGTGCCCATCACCGGGGCGCAGAAGAACTGCATGCCGGCATACCCAGAAGGCCATCCACCCGCCCCATCGTGCCGCATCGCTCATGGTACACCCGTGAGGTGGGTGATGAGCTTCGGCATGACCGGAATGATGATAGGCAGCCACGTCGATGAGCAGCGTGACGAGGATGAACCACATGGCGGGCGCGGGACGACTTCATGCGGGGACGTCTCTCGGTTCGGAAGGTTGGCACGGCAAGGCAACAGTCTAGTACAGTCCAGTGACTACTGCACCCGGAATCGGGTGTCCCGTACCACGCTTCGGTTGGCAACCAAGTCGGTGATCTCCATCCGCAGCTGGTACTCGCCACGCGCGTCGCCCAGCCAGTCCAGCGCCAAATAGTCCATGCGTCGCCTTGACGGCCACGTTGCGATCGAACGACACCGATAGACGATCGCCACTGCCACGCCCTTGCTGAAGCAGTGAACCGACGCCGTCGAGCACTACGCGCAACTCGGCCCGCGGCACCGCGCGCCCCTTCACACGCTCTGATGGTGATCGCCACGCGGTAGCGGTTCGCGTCGGCACCCGAAGCCAGGTCGTAGTTCTCCCACACCAGGCCGATCCTGTCGCCGGCGCGAAAGGTGCCGGATGACGGCGCTACGTGTAGTTCGCTCCATCGCGCGGCATTTGCACTCGGAGGTGACGCGCCGGCATCGACCAACAATACGTCGCTGATCGCGAATCCGATCGGGCGCGCGGCGTCGATGCCTGCGGTGGCACTGGCGGTACGCTGC